>BTTF01000054.1:0-15071 GCA_036244995.1 bacterium
AGGAAATGAAGCTTATCAATATTAAACTCAATAGGTTTCATGGCGAGTGGAATTACATGATCAAACCTAAAACAAAAAATACTTAAGTTGGTACTTTAATATATTTACGCTGCCTAAAGTAAAACATTATAGGAGATTGAGGATGTTGAAACTTCACAAAAATATAGTCCTTGATGAAAGTCAAAAACCTATTGCTGTCCAAATACCAATCGAGGAATTTGAACGTTTAGAAGAGATAATAGAAAATTACGGATTATCAAAATTAATGGACGAAGTAAAGGACGATGAACGGCTTTCAGTTGCGGATGCAAAAAAGTATTATCAATCATTAAAATAGGATGTGGAAAGTTGAATATACAAAACGTTTTCTCAAAGAACTTTCCAGGTTACCCAATGAAATACGAGTTCAAGCCGAAAAAATAGTTTTTGGGGAACTGTTGTCTTCTAATCCTTTCGATCTCGGATATCTCGAACGAATGACAGGTTATCCAGACAAATACAAAATCCGAATCGGTAAATATAGAATAGGCATCGCAATAGACAAAACCAAAAAAGTGTTAATCTGTCAACGAGTCGCACATCGAAAAGACATTTACAAAGTATTTCCATAATCAAACAGCACATATCAAGATAAGGGGTCTATAATAGAAAAACAAAGTAGAAACAGGAAAGAGGGGAGAACATCATGGTACGGCTGTCATCCATTAGTAAGGATATCCGGATTCAGATGCGGAAGAAAGAGGGCGTCAGGGAATTCCTTCATGAACTCGGTGTCGGTGTTCATTTCCCTGTAGGTAATCATTGAGCGTATCTTTTCCACTTCCCTGTGTAGTTCGCCGTTTGTGAGCAGCAATTCAGCCCCGCTGAGCGAGGAGTTATTGGCAGGGATGTATTTCTCAACAGGTATATCAGGAAGCATCCCGATACCTATTGCCTTTCGAACCCTGACCCCTGTGCCGAGTGCGCCTGCAATATAAAACCTGTCTATATCCCTGAACCCAAGGCCAAGGGATTTAAGGAGTACATGAAGGGATGTAAACATTGCTGCCTTTGACCTCATGAAATTGTTGATTTCCCGTTCACTAACCTCTATTGTCGCTCTTTCAGTGCGTACGACAACAAACGAAGGGCCGTTTTCTGTCCTGACTACCCCTGCTGTATCCCTGAATCTCCCCATACTGTCAATAATACCTTTTTCAAACAGCTCTGCAATCAGGTCAATTACACCCGAGCCGCAGATACCGGCAGGCAGGGCATCTCCTATGGTTTTATTTTTTACCTCATGAGTGACGGGGTCTATCTCAATCCTGTAAATTGCCCCTGGCTGAGCTCTCATGCCTGCACTGAGAACTCCCCCCTCAAGTGCAGGGCCCGCAGCCCCGGCACCTACGAAGAGCCAGTCCTTCATGCCGACCACTATCTCTGCATTTGTTCCCACGTCAATAAGGACAGTCGGGGTCTCAGCCTTATGAATTCCGAGAGAGAGTATTCCCGAGATAATGTCGCCACCTACATAGCTGCCGGCATTCGGGAATGCATAAACTATCGCCTCGGGATTCGCTGCAAGATCAAGCTCACCTGCCTTCAGAAAAACAGGTGAATGTACCACAGGGATATAGGGCTCAACCGGAATGTTGCTCACATCAAGGCCGAGCAAAAGATGGGTCATTGCCGTATTTGAAGCCACAGTGACAGCAAATATCCCCTGGGTCTTTATTTTTGCATCATCCGCAAGTGATGCGATTATACTGTTCAGGCCGCCAATAACCGCCCTCTGCAGTTCGTCAACCCCCCGGCTCATGGCAAAATGCATCCTGCTGAGAATATCATCGCCATAAACGGTCTGGGGATTTGTCATGCTCTTCTCTGAAATCTTTTTTATGCTTTTTAAGTCAAAAAGGGAGGCGACTATGTTGGTGGTGCCGATATCAATGGCAATGCCGAAGACCTGTTCTGTATCGATTTCCAGTAATCTTGTGCAGGGTCCGGTTATGCCGAAAACAGGTTTTATCGAAAAATTCTTCTCCCTCAGCACAGTGGGCAGGGCCCTCATCAGCTCAAGGGGAACATGAAGGTCTTTAATGTCTGAAGTCTCCCCGAGTCTCTCCACATCTGCCCTCTTGTCATCAGGGGAGGGGAGGGGGAGCTGCAGGTTTAGAGAGAAGCTTAAAGGTTTCATTCTATAATATTACAGGATTTGTCTCTCAGATTGAAATATCAATTTTCTGGAGGTCCCGCGGTTGTGTAGATGACCTTGCCCATATCACTCACATCATACCCTCCCAGGGTCGTAACCATATCCCTGAACCCGCTGTCGGATGTCAGGATATGAAGGAGTGACTGTATCTTTGGGGTTTCGATATACTCCCCCCTTATTATCAGATCATATCTCTCATTAGCCACCGGGATAAACTCCTGACCCAGTGCCAGTGCAGCCGAAAGAATCCCCATCCCCGCGTCTGCCACACCTGCAGCCACCGCAGAGGCCACACCCATATGGGTATACTCTTCCCTGTCATAGCCCTCTATCTCTTTGGGGGTTATCCCCCTGTCTTTAAGGCACTTGTCTGTCAGGAGCCGGGTTCCTGAGCCACGCTGCCGGTTAATGAATACAATATCCTTACGGGTAAGGTCTTCAATCTCCCTTATACCTTTTGGATTACCCTTCCGGACTATAAGCCCCTGCTGGCGATGAACAAGATTCACTACTAAAAGCGGGATATCACCGAGAAGCCGTTTAATAAACGGAATATTGTACTCTCCTGTTGATTCGTCAAGAAGGTGTGTGCCTGCAATATGTGCCTCCATCTTCTTTATAGCCATTATCCCGCCCATGGAGCCCACATGTGCTGAGGAGAGACTGTAGGAGTGGAACCGTTTCTTCAGGAGGTTTGCAAGGATGTCAAGGGTGTTGTCATGACTTCCGATACATACAATTGTGTTCTCTATCTCATCTCTTGATCTCAAAAGGGTTACCTCAACTTCGGACTTCTGTGCCAGGCCTTCACTCATTGCCGGAATCCGCACTATCCCGTCAGCCCGTTGAAGCGTCATCAGGGCACCGGCCCCCCTGCCCGAGGGTGTGGCAATGTAGTTGTCCCCTACTTTTCCAACCTTTACCCTCAGAAACTCCTCCTGTCCGAGTGAAGAGGCTATTGGTCTGGAGAGCCGGGCCTTTAATATATCGGGCATCTCCGGCACAATACCGAGTAAATGGTAAACAATCGGTTTTGCAAACAACTCAAAAGTTATATAGGCACTGACCGGATAACCCGGAAGCCCGATAACCGGTTTGCCTTCAACCATGCCAAGGAGCACCGGCTTGCCCGGTTTTATATTGATGCCGTGGACGATTATCCTGCCGAGCTCTCCTATCGCATTTGGAGTAAAGTCCTTTGTCCCGGCAGATGAACCTGCGATAACCACAACAAGATCGCTATTTTTCAATGACTCTGAAATTTTTTCCTTAAGCATTTCCTTATCGTCTGAAACAACGTCTTCTCTCCTGTACTCCCCGCCCCACTGGTTGATCAGGGCACCCGTCATGTAGCTGTTGAAATCGATTATATTCCCTCTCCTGAGCGGGGCGGTTCCCGGTTCCACCACCTCGTTGCCGGTTGGTATCAGGGTCACGACGGGTTTTTTCCTGACAGACACGCCGGTATGACCGCCTGCAAGTATGGCGCCGATATCAACAGGTCTTATCTGTTGATTTTCCGGCAGTATCAATTCAGTCCGGACAATATCTTCACCCACGGTCCTTACGTGCTGGTACGGGGTGACGGATTCTGTTATCTCAATAAAAGACCCCTCGATGCTGACATCCTCAACCATTATGACTGCATTGAACCCTTGAGGCATGGGTTCGCCGGTATTTACAGGGATTGCCTGTTCGTTGAGTTTTAGGTGAAGGGGATGTGTCTCTGTTGCACCAAAGGTTTCATGAAAGCGTACGGCATAACCGTCCATTGCAGAGGAATGAAAGAAGGGTGAGGATATCACGGCCTGTACTGCCTGGGCGGTTATCCTGCCGGCGGAGTGATGCACAGGAATGAACTCCCCTTCCTTTGGCGGAAGTGGCCTGACTATCGCAAGCCACTTTTCAATTGCGTCCTGAAGGGGGGTGTTGTCCTGATATATTCTTCGGGATTGCTTCACTCGGGTTTTTTAATCGGCCTTCTGTCCCTTCTGGAGCTCAACAACCTTCTTCTCGTGTTTTTGTTCTTTTTGTTCTTTTTGCATCCGCGAGTGTCCCTCAAAGATGCCGCCTTCTATAATAACGAGTTTCTGTGTCTGAACATCTCCAAATACCTTGCCGCTGGAATTTATCTCAACAGACTCACTGGTAGAGATATTGCCTTCAACCGTTCCGCCGGCAACTACCCCATTTGCAAATGCGTCGCCCTTCAAATGTCCATTTTCGCCAACCACAATCCAGTCGGCCTTGATAGTTCCTTCGAACCTTCCATCAATGCGTATGGTCCCCTTGATCTCAATGTCTCCCTTAATGATGGTGTTACCGCCGATAAGTGTTTCTATCCGGTCGTTTTTTTTATTGAACATGTTTCGTCACCCCCATAAAAGCTTTAGCGTTAACAGGTTTCTTGTCTATCCAGATTTCGTAATGGACATGAGGCCCCGTAGTATTACCGGTTGAGCCGACATATGAAATGATATCACCCCTTTTAACACGTTGTCCCACCTTAACGATGATCTTTTTATTATGGGCATAACCTGTGGTAAAACCAAATCCATGTTCTAAAACAACAAGCTTGCCGCTTCCTCCACTCCATCCGGCAAAGCTGACGATTCCATCGGCAGTTGCCTTGACAGGTGAGCCGGGCCATGCAGCCACGTCCACCCCTGCATGAAAGGTTCTTTTGCCTGTCAGCGGATGGATTCTCCATCCAAAGTTGGAGCTTATATATCCTTTATCAACAGGCATGCCGATCGGGGTTGCAAAATAGATATCCCTCTGCTCTCTCAGATAGTCTTTTATCTCTCCAACAGTCTCCATGGACCTTTCAATCTGTTTTTTCAGCAGCTCCATGTCAAGAGAGCCTGTATCTGAAACATCGAGGGTCTTGAGGATATCCACTTTACTCTTCATAGAGAAAAGCCTGTTAAACTGTGTCTCTGCTTTTTTAAGGGAATTGATGGTGGTTCTCAGCTCAACAAACTGGCTGTAGTAGAAGTCGAGTTTGTTTTTTACGGCAAAGTATTTCGTAGTTGTTACACCTACAGAGATAATATATCCGGTAAATACTATCCATGAAGCGAGAATCAGGATAATTCCGATAGAGGGGAGTTTTGCGCTGAGAGGTTTTTTGCTACCACTGGAGACAAGGATTATGGTGACCGGTTTGAAGAGACGGCGTATAAAGTTTTTAAGTTTATACATAACTGATCCCTGCGTTTCCCTTCTGTATTTCACCTATGATAAAACTCTCGTAACCTGATGACTCTAAAAGGGAAACAGCCCTGTCTCCCTGATCAGGGGGTAGTATTATAATATATCCGATACCGAGATTAAAGGCTTTTTTCATCTCTTCCTCTGATATGTTGCCGGTTTTGCGGATCACCTGAAAAACAGGCTGCTCAGGCCATGTACCTGCTCGGATAATCGCTCCCATCCCTTCAGGGAGCGCCCTTGGGATATTTCCGGGCAATCCGCCTCCTGTTATATGGGCCATTGCCTTGAC
Source organism: bacterium (assembly GCA_036244995.1). Classification (GTDB taxonomy): domain Bacteria; phylum Nitrospirota; class Thermodesulfovibrionia; order Thermodesulfovibrionales; family JdFR-85; genus BMS3Bbin07. The sequence continues at coordinate 5,703 of BTTF01000054.1, forward strand.
ATTGAGCCCTGCATCTTTCAGCAGGTTAAATGCCTTTACATATATCCTTGTGGGCTCGAGCAGCTCTTCTCCAAGTGTCCTGCCGAACTCCTCCATAAAGGTATCGGGCCTGAATGCCTTCAAATCAAAGAATATCTTCCTCACAAGGGAGTATCCGTTACTGTGCAGCCCGCTTGATGATAAGCCTACGATGACGTCACCATGGGAGACCGTGCTTCCATCCACTACCAGTTCCCTCTCTGCAACACCAACGGCAAAACCTGAAAGGTCATATTCGTCTTCCCTGTAAAACCCCGGCATCTCTGCCGTTTCACCGCCGATAAGCGAGCATCCGGACTCCTTGCATCCCCTTACAATCCCACTGACAATCTCGCTTGCTTTTTCCGCCATAAGCCTTCCGGTTGCCAGGTAGTCGAGGAAGAAGAGGGGTTCAGCCCCTGAGGTCAGGATGTCATTTACACACATCGCTACAAGATCAATACCGATGGTGTCATGCCTGTCGCACATAAAGGCAATCTTCAGCTTTGTTCCAACTCCGTCTGTTCCGCTTATCAGTACAGGTCTTTTATATTTGCCGGGGGCAAGCTCAAAGAGGGCCCCGAATTGTCCAAGACCGGTAAGTACCTCTTTCCGGAAGGTTTCCCTTACCATTGGCGAGATGAGCCTTACAAAACGTTCTCCTTCGTCGATATCGACGCCGGCTGATTTATAGGTCAAATCTTCAGGCATGGAGCTCCTTATTATTGAAATTATTTAACTTTCGCGATCGTAATCTTAATGATTTAATGCAAAAAGTATACCGTCTACAGTATACAGACAGCTGCCCTGAATTCAATATCCTGGTAGACTCCGGCTTATTTTAAGATGACAGAAGATGACACATCATTGACATAGCTTGTATATGTAGTTGATACCGGAGGCATTTCGTTGGATGCCATATATTTTGCATATTTACTTTAATTAAGGCAAGGTTTTATAATTTTCTGATAACATATACAGAACGATATGAAGAAAAACATTGCAATAAATAAAACTAATGGGGAATCCGTTACACAAAATGTGTCGGTTTTTTCATAAAACGACAAAACTTGGTTTTAAACATGTCAAACGTTAAAATAATATCCTGTAAAAAGGTCAGATGGTTGTAATCAAAGGTCTCCACAGATTGGGCAAAGAGTTCCCTGATCCTGTTGTAACGATTGGTAATTTTGATGGAGTCCACCTCGGTCATCAGAAGATATTCCGTAAGGTGATAGATGCAGCCCGTGGCGGCGGCACCTCGATAGTCCTCACATTTGATCCCCATCCCCTCAAGGTGATAGCTCCTGACAGGAAACTGAAACTCCTTACCCCCCTTGATGAGAAAATAAGGCTGATTGAGATGACCGGTATTGATGTATTTTTGTGTATTGACTTTGACAGGGAGTTTGCAAAGATGGCACCCGAGGATTTTGTCAGGGAGGTGCTGGTAGATAAACTTAAGGTAAAGCATGTGATTGTAGGTCATAACTATCGATTTGGTAAAGGAAAAAAGGGCACCACTGACCTGCTCAGGAGGCGTGGCGGAAAATATGGCTTTAAGGTTAATGTTGTGAGAAACCGGAGGATTTCCGGTTATATTGTAAGCAGCAGCAGGATAAGGCAGTTACTCCTGTGGGGCAGGGTATGTGAGGCAGCCACTTTACTTGGAAGGCCCTATTCAATACATGGCAAGGTGATAACAGGGGCCGGCAGGGGGGCAAGCATCCTCGGTATACCGACTGCAAACATTGAGACCCCGAATGAGTTGGCACCCAGAGAGGGGGTCTATGCCGTTAAGGTGAAGATAAACGGTAATGTCTATGACGGAGTGGCCAATATAGGTAAAAACCCTACCTTTGGTGGAGAGGCACTGAGCTACGAGGCCCATCTCTTTGATTTCAACGGTGACCTGTTAGGCAAGGATATAAGGCTCTTTTTCATTGACAGAATCCGTGGCGAGAAGACCTTTCCTGATGCTGAATCACTCAAAAAAGAGATAGCCAAAGATATAGAGACAGCAAAATTGATACTAAAAGAGCACCGGGTCAACGTCTATCCTTAGTGTCATACCGGCATCCTCAATAACCTTTTTTACGGACTTTGCGCATTCCTTCAGTGCCTGCCTGTTCATATCCCTTAAAATAACCTGGAAACAGGAGGAGTAACCCTTAATCTTCGGCGTTATTCTGACGGGGCCTATGGCCTCTATCCTGCCGCATGATTTCCTGATGGTATTACTGAGCCTGTCAGTGGTGAACTTATCGTCGTTCGTATAGATGCAGAGGGTCACCAGCTTTGTATAAGGCGGCATGGAGCTCTCCTTTCTTACCCGGAGTTCGTCTTTTATAAATCCAGTATAGTCCCATTTCCTGAGGTATTTGTATACCGGATGCCAGGGTATCTCTGTCTGGAGCAATAGCCGTCCTTTTTCAGACAGGAGACCTCTTAATGAATAAATCTCCTGAACGAGTTTTTCAGGGGCCCTTACCTCAGGGAGATTCAGCAGCAGGTCCGGATTCAGGAATGCAATAATGTCCAGGCTCTTTTGGGGAATCCTCCTTGCCTTCAGTGTACCTACCACGATGTGCCGGGCTGTGGAATCAGGAAGCAGGACCTCTTCTGATGGATGTCCGGTTTCCGGCTCCTGATTTTTGGCTTTTAACTTCCTGGAAATATCGCTGTCCTGTCTGATTACATTTATCCCGAGGTGTTTTTTTAACTCCTCTTCAATCCTTTCCGTTCCTGCCCCAAAATGACTGAGTTTAAAGCTGCCGCATCTGCTGCAGGCGTGGGGTATCTCTTTGCTGTAGCCGCAGAGATGGCAGACAAGCCCTTCACCCCTGTGCACAACAAGTGGAGTCCGGCACTCAGCACACATTTCTATCTCTTCACAATCATCGCATTTCAGCATTGAATACCCACGGCGCTGTATAACCACCATGGCGCCTGCAGGTGTTTCTGTTTTACCTGTTTTATTAATGACAGTCCTTAAACTGTTCAGAAGCCTTACTGATAAAAAAGGGGCAACAGTTTTTGCTTTACCTGGTTGAATCAGGGAGACATCTGGCCCGGTGCCCATATCCCTCTGTCTCAGAAGGATGTATTTATTATTGAAGGAGTTGTAACAGGATTCCACGGAGGGACTGACGGAGGTCAATACAACCGGTATCTTTTCAATAAATCCCCTCATTACAGCTACGTCTCTCCCATGGTATCTCGGGGATTGTTCCTGTTTGTATGCCGTGTTGTGTTCCTTTGTTACGATAATTACCGATGGGGAGAAGAGGGGGGCAAACACAACAGGCCTTGTTCCGACCACTATATTGTATCTGCCTGCGTATATGCCTTCAATGGAATCGTATCTCTCGGGTCTCTTCATTTCGCCATGGTATGCACAGACCCTGTTGCCGTCCGGTAGCCCCCGCAGGAGTGAGTAAAGGAGCTCTGCATCCCTGACCTCGGGAGCAAGTATGAGGGCGCTGCGTATTCCCTGCAGAAGTCTCAGTACAAAGCCGATCTCGTGTTCATCTCCCGGTGCATGGTATAGAAAGGTCCTGTACGCACCTTTCCGGACTGAAGTCGATATCTCATTTATAAAATCGGCCTCCTCTTCAGATGGTAACGGGGGGGTGAATTCAAATGCAGCAGGGGGCCTGTGGCGGGGTTTTCTTGCTGCCTTGAGTATCTCTTTAAAGGGCATGCTCTTCAGCATCGTTCCATGGTTTGTGATGTAGTAGTCTGTACTCCAGTCAAGCAGCTCGGTCATTGAAGGAGAATATGCAGGCATAACAATCTCGATGATTTCATTCAACCTGCCCTTAAAAGTTCCGCTGCCCGGTGGATAATGCCTTAAAACCATTCCCTTTTTGATCTTTCCCCTCAACGGCGCCAGCACCATCATTCCGGCTTTTACGGATGGGCGGAGTTTTTCCGGTACAGAGTACGTAAGGGGCGGCAGATTCTGGGGAAACACAATGTCGCATAAATGCATAATAGATATTATACTAAATTGTTATTCCGGAAATATTTGTTCTTGTGCTCGAAAAGGAAGTAACCTGAAACCAGAGATAAACGGTTATTGGAAGTGATATGATAGAGTCTTCATTCTTGATGGACATCGTGTCCATCTCCGAGGTAATTTCGCAATTAACCATTCATGTGAATTTACTGCGAAATTAAAACCGTTCAGACTCTATCATATCACTTCCTTTCCCATGATCAAGCCTTTTTTATCGTTGAATCCTGATATAAAATCCAACATTTAGTGATTTACCTTGAAAAAAATATCAATTTTGGGTTATCGTATTTTGCATTGTCTGCATTATTTGAAAATAAACGGTTAATTTGAAAATTACTTAGGGAGGCGATCTATATGGCTAAAAAGTATGTCTATTTTTTCGGCAACGGCAAGGCTGACGGAAGATCTGATATGAAAAATCTCCTGGGAGGCAAGGGGGCAAACCTCGCAGAGATGACCAACCTCGGCATTCCGGTACCACCTGGATTTACGATAACCACAGAGGTTTGTACCCTTTATTACAAGAACAATCGCAAGTATCCCCGGGAGCTGAAAAAACAGATAGATGAAGCATTAGCCAGGGTTGAGAAGATTATGGGGAGGAAATTCGGGAATCCCAATAACCCGCTGCTTGTCTCCGTCCGTTCAGGGGCACGCACCTCAATGCCGGGTATGATGGAGACCGTCCTGAATGTCGGTCTTACCACAAAGACCATTCCCGGTCTTATAAAGCAGACGAAAAACGAGCGCTTTATATATGATGCATACCGCCGTTTGCTTATGATGTACTCTGACGTTGTTATGGAAAAGGCCGCCGGTATAGAGACAGAAGACGGTCATGGTATCCGCGAGAAACTTGAGCACGTAATGGACAGGTTAAAGAAGGAGAAGGGGTACAGCAATGATACCGACCTGACAGTGGATGACCTGAAGAAACTCTGCAATGAATTCAAGGTAATAATCAAAAAGACTCTCAAAAAGGAGTTCCCCGACGACCCGCACGAGCAGCTCTGGGGTGCCATAAGTGCTGTTTTCCAGTCATGGATGGGGAAACGTGCTGTTTCATACCGCAAGATTGAGAATATCCCGGAGGATTGGGGAACTGCAGTAAGTGTCCAGACAATGGTCTTCGGCAATACAGGTGATGATTCTGCAACCGGTGTTGCCTTCACACGTAATCCCGCCACAGGAGAAGACGTGTTTTTTGGAGAGTGGCTGCCAAATGCTCAGGGAGAAGATGTAGTGGCTGGTATCAGGACACCAAATCCTGTTAACAATGCCGGCAAGACGGCTGATACAAAGCATCTTCCGTCTCTTGAAGAGGCGATGCCCAAGGTGTACAAGCAGTTATACGCCATTCAGAGGAAGCTTGAAAAGCATTACAGGGATATGCAGGATATCGAATTCACAATCGAACACGGAAGGCTCTGGATGCTCCAGACAAGGGTTGGTAAGCGTAACGGTCAGGCTGCCATAAGAATGGCTGTTGATATGGCCAAATCCAGGCTAATCTCCAAAAGAACAGCTATCTTACGGGTCAAGCCGGATCAGATAGACGAGCTTTTACATCCAGGGGTTGACCCTGCGGCTGAAAAGAAGGCTGTGGAACTTGCAAAGGGTCTGCCGGCCGGACCGGGCGGTGCTACCGGAAGGATTGTATTTACTGCCGATGATGCAGAGGCATGGGCAAAGAAGGGTGAGCCCGTCATACTTGTCAGAAACGAGACATCACCTGAGGACGTACATGGAATGCATGCAGCAGCAGCAATACTTACTGCCAAAGGCGGTATGACAAGTCATGCAGCACTTGTTGCCAGGGGCTGGGGGAAATGTTGCATTGTGGGCTGTTCTGAACTCAGTATAAACCTGAAAAAGAAAGAACTTTCCGTGAACGGCAAAGTGCTGAAAGAGGGTGACTGGATAACCCTGGACGGCTCAAAGGGCCGTGTGTATGAAGGTAAATTGAATCTGTTGTCGACTGATCCTGATCGTAACAAGTGGTACAAGGAATTAATGACCTGGGCTGACAAGTTCAGAAAATTAAAGGTCAGGGCAAATGCCGATGCCCCGAATGATGCTGTTGTGGCAAGAGGTTTTGGCGCTGAAGGGATTGGTCTTTGCAGGACAGAGCATATGTTTTTTGAGGCTGACAGGGTAATGGTTGTGAGGGAGATGATCCTCTCCGAGACAGTTGAGGGTAGAAAGAAGGCGCTTGCCAGGCTTCTCCCCATGCAAAAGGGTGATTTTAAAGGAATATTCAAGGCAATGAATGGTCTCCCTGTAACCATAAGGCTTCTTGATCCTCCGCTTCATGAGTTCCTGCCCCATACCGACGCTGAGCTGAAAGAGCTGGCCAAAGAGATGGGAGTTCCATTTAAACAACTGAGTGCCAAAAATAAATCACTTCACGAGTTTAATCCCATGCTCGGACACCGCGGATGCCGTCTTGGAGTGACTTTCCCCGAGATATACGAGATGCAGGTCAGGGCCATTATGGAGGCTGCATGTGAGGTCTCAAAGGAGAAGGGAAAGGTTATCCCTGAGATAATGATACCCCTTGTCGCACATGTTAAGGAGTTTGAAGTAATGAGGGACCTTGTGGTAAGTGTGGCAGAGGAAGTAAAGAAGAAATACAAGGCAAGGGTGGCATACACGGTGGGAACCATGATAGAACTGCCCCGTGCATGTGTAACCTCTGATGAAATAGCAGTCCATGCCGACTTCTATTCCTTTGGCACAAACGACCTCACCCAGACGGTCTATGGTCTCTCAAGGGATGATGCAGGCAGTTTTCTCCCTTATTACATAGAAAACGGGATACTCAAGGATGATCCCTTCATATCCATAGACACGGATGGAGTAGGCGCCCTTATGCGCATGGCTGTTAACAAGGGCAGGAAGGTCAGGAAAGGTCTTAAGTTAGGTATATGCGGGGAGCACGGAGGAGAGCCGAAATCCGTTGAATTCTGCCATCAGCTTGGACTCAATTATGTAAGTTGTTCTCCTTTCAGGGTACCTATAGCAAGATTTGCTGCTGCACAGGCTGCGTTAAAGGAGTAGGCGGGAGAACTTTTAAAAGACCTGATTACCGGAGAGGTACAAAATGAAAAAGACGATTGTTTTATTAATGCTTTTAGGGCTGTTTACAACAAGTTGCGTAACAAAGGAGTATGTGGCCAAACAGGTTGAGCCTGTACAGAAGAAGGTTGATACTGTTAAAGACAGCGTGGCTGCCCTTAACAAGAGGATAGACTCAATGACTCGGAAGCTTGATTCCCTTGACAGCAAGGGTACAGTGCTGGAAGGGGATATCAAGGATGTAAAGGCACTGGTTCAGGAGACAAAGGCAATTGCCCGGAGGGCTGAGGGCAGGGCCGATGAAGCTTACAAAAAGGCTGAGGAGGCCCTGAAAAAGGCCGAATCCGCAATGCGCAGGGCAGAAGCAGCACTGAAAACGGGATTGAAGAAATAGACCTATAGGTTATGAGGCGCAGTATATTACACAGGATATTTCAGATATTTCACCCTGAAACTGCAATTTTTCACAATTTGCCGTAATTGTCAGGGAAGTCATTAATAACCTGGTTGTGTCACACGAGAACGAAGGATTAAAAGAGTAAGGATGGAACTGAACACCTTGTTCAATCAGAACCGAAAGATTGCAGATAAATTCGTACAATCGGAATCCATCGTCATATACTCTGGTGACTGCCTTGATCTACTGAGATCTATCCCTGATGAGTCGCTTCAACTCATTGTCACTTCGCCGCCCTATAACATCGGCAAGGAATACGAAAAAAAACTGCATCTTGATTTGTATCTTAAACAGCAAGCCCGGGTTATCGGTGAGTGTGTGCGTGCCCTGTCACCCAAAGGCAGCATTTGCTGGCAGGTAGGGAACTACGTTGACAAAGGGGCCATCATCCCTTTGGACACTGTGCTGTATCCCATCTTCTCAGCCCTGGGCCTCAGGATGCGGAATCGCATCATCTGGCACTTCGAGCACGGACTGCATTGTAGCCGCAGATTCTCTGGACGCTACGAAACGATCATTTGGTTTACAAAATCGGACAAGTATATTTTCAATCTTGATTCCGTGCGTGTACCGCAGAAATACCCTGGAAAGAAGTACTTTAAAGGCCCCAAGGCCGGCCAGTATTCCTGTAATCCGCTTGGCAAGAATCCTGGGGATATGTGGGTGATTCCAAACGTAAAGAGCAATCACGTGGAAAAAACAGACCATCCCTGCCAGTTTCCAGTTGAACTGATTGAGCGATTGGTGCTCTCTCTCTCAAATGAGGGAGATTGGGTGTTTGATCCATTCCTGGGAACAGGCACATCGGTCATTGCGGCAATTCGTCATAAGCGTTGCGGTGCCGGAGCGGAAACACTACCAAAGTATGTTGAACTTGCGCGACAGAGGATTCAACAGGAGATCGAAGGCACTTTGCGTACACGTCCCATGGACAAGCCGGTTTATGACCCTGTTGAAGCCGGAAACAGCCTTACCGTTGTTCCTTGGAGCAGGAATTCCGGACAAGTGAGATTACTCGAAAAAAACCGGAACTATGGAAAAAGAAGTCGATGAAGATTGCAGAAACTTATTCCCACCTTAATGGACTTGAATTCCTTCTCGTTCACAAGCCAAAACTCTGGAAGGAGATTCAAGACGTAATTTCTGCAGTTGATGCCAACAAATGCAGGACAAAAGTCTCCAAAGAAAAGACAATGAAAGGTAAGCTTCTAATCAGTCCCATCGATATGAATGCCACATTTAATCGGTTGCTGAGAAACAAGTCCTGGGAAGAAAGCCGAGTGAGCTACTGGGTCACCAAAAGTGAAAAGCTGATTCGCAAGACACTTATACTGCCGGCGGAGGAGCAGAAACGAGAGATAGAAGCAGCGGGCGAGACGCCGATATTCAGTTACAACCAGACGGATTTTGTTAAGGATCGCGTTGCTGTCGAGGTTCAGTTCGGCAAGTATGCTTTTGTTGCATACGACCTCTTTGTCAAACATCTTGCCTTCTATGTGAGTGATCGCATTGACGTAGGAATCGAAATTCTTCCAATGAAGTCCCTGCAAAGCCAAATGAGTTCCGGAGTCGGCTATATATGAAGGCGAATTCTACAACGTTGTTCGTCAAGGCCGTGGTGTACCGGCAGTCCCGCTTATTCTTGTCGGCATTGAGCCTTGACAAGGAGATGGACTCCTGCTACATTAAGCATACCAAATCTTTTGATAACTCCACTTTTTGCTTGCTTATTAAACCGGCAAATAAATTATGTCATTATGAATTTATTTCAGAATCTCCGGAGAGGGGGAACATA
>BTTF01000055.1:0-14498 GCA_036244995.1 bacterium
TCCCCCCTGTCTAATGTTGGCATAAGAAGTTCAACATCACTTTTGGATTTAACCGCTCCAACGTTTATCCACTTGCAATGTTTGATGCTCTTAACATCTGCCTTTTTATATTCAAACAGTTCCCTTGATACTTCCTCAGGAATAAGGATTTCACCAACAATCTGATGAAATAGTTCAAGTTTGCCTATCCTGGAGAAAGATATAATAGGAGTAGCATCAGAAACAATCAGCTTTTTCAACTGATTAACTCTCCAAGTCTCTTGACTCCTTCAAGTTCTTCCCCAACAGCACTTTCATCATAGTCAAAAAGAACAACCCCTTCAGAAACAAGAAAGTCCATAAAGTCAAACCTGTTCATACCGGCAAGCTTAGCAGCCTTGCCCATAGACAAACGCTTCTTTTTAAAATACTGAAGTGCCAGGAACCGTCTCATATCAAGTTCCAATCCCTTAACTCCTACTTTCAAAGAGGCTAATACATCTTCAGGCACATTGAAGGTTATTTTTTCAGTTTTCATAACACCTCCACTGGTATAATGTACATTAAGTTTGCTTGCTCCGATTTCTAAATAGTGTCTGTAGTATATAGTCGAACAGTTGTTGTTTTTCCGTCATTCCAGCTCCTGTTCTCCACAGTATTACGAAGGATGAACGTTCGGAACCGTTTTTTTAAGAGGGATTCCCGACTCGCTCCACTTGCGGGAACGACAAATAACCATAGTGTATACACAGACTCTACTTAGCATTATACCACAAAAAAAAGGAATCCCGGCATGACTTTTGGAAAAAGAGATGGCTTTTAAAGAAGAATATCCAGTCCTCACCATTTAAGGACCTAAAACACGAAGGCAATCAGCGTCATCCATTAAATACTCAACGTTGCCTTTAAAAAAACACAACCACCAACAGATCGTCGATTATCAATCATCAATCGTCAATCTTTTAAGTGCCTCATTGGCTGCCTTCATCTGCGCCTCTTTCTTGCTCTTCCCCTTGCCACTGCCCATGCATTTCCCCCCTATCAGTACCTCCACGGTAAAGGTCTTGTTGTGTTCTTCCCCCTCCTCCTTCACTACCCTGTACTCAGGTAAGGAGCTATAAATGTCCTGGGTGAGTTCCTGGAGCTCTGTCTTGTAATCATGCGACTTCCGTGTTTTAATCGTATTTTCTATCTTTTTTCCGATTATATGGAGTATTACCTTCCCGGCAACATAATAATCACTGTCAATAAAGACAGCTCCCACAACTGCCTCCAGGGCATCGGCAAGAATATTCTCTTTATCCCGTCCCCCTGAGGTTTCCTCACCCTTTCCAAGCCTCAGCACCATGCCGAGCTCTAATCCGCGTGCTGCCTCGGACAGGACAGGCCTTGAGACAAGAAAAGACTTGAGCTTTGCCATATCGGATTCCGAAAGTATGGTATCTACCCTGAAGAGTTCTTCAACTACCGAGAGTCCCAGTACTGCATCTCCAAGAAACTCAAGCCTTTCATTATATCCGGGTGCTTCATCAGGGTGCTCATTTGAGAAGGAACTGTGCGTTACAGCCTCAATGAGCAAAGAGGGGTCTCGAAAAGTATAATCAAGGGCAGACTCAAGCTTCTTCAAACTTTTTGAAAAGGAGACAGGCATTTGTTCCACCGAATCCAAAAGAATTTGAAAGTGCATAATTAACGGTTCTTTCACGATAAGACTGAGTAACGTAATCGAGGTCACACTGCGGGTCCGGGTTTTGGAAGTTTATTGTCGGAGGAACTATGTTTTTTAAAACGCTGAGCGCACTTACAGCCGCCTCCACACCTCCGGCAGCGCCCAGTAGATGGCCTGTCATGGACTTGGTGGAACTTACAGCCAGCTCGTATGCGTGCTGGCCAAAGACCGTTTTTATGGCCTCTGTCTCAACTTCATCATTGGATTTCGTGGAAGTTCCATGGGCATTTATATAGTCCACCGCATCAGGTGAAACCCCGGCATCCTTAAGGGTTATTGTCATGCATCTCACCGCCCCTTCACCTCCCGGGGCAGGGGATGTAATATGATAGGCGTCTCCGGTCATACCGTATCCGACTACCTCAGCGTATATCCTTGCTCCCCGGTCGATTGCACTCTCAAGGCTTTCAAGGATCACAATCCCGGATCCCTCGCCCATGACAAAACCGTCCCTGTCAAGGTCAAAGGGCCTGCTTGCCTTTTCTGGCTCGTCATTCCTCCTTGAGAGCGCCTTCATAACGGCAAAACCAACCATTCCAAGCGGTGCTATCACTGCCTCCGTACCCCCGGCAATCATGGCATCAGCTTCTCCGCGCTGGATAATCCTGAAGGCATCACCTATTGCATGGGTGCCTGTTGCACATGCCGTACAAACAGCAGAATTAGGACCCTTGGCGCCAAATCTCATGGAGACCCTGCCGGCAGCAAGGTTTATGATTAACATCGGAATGAAAAAAGGTGTTACCCGCTTGTATCCCTTCTCAAGCAAGGCCTGGTGATAATGCTCAATTGCAGGTAATCCTCCAATGCCGGAGCCGACAACAACACCGACCCTCTCGGCATTGGCCCCGGTAATCCTGAGCCCCGAGTCATCCATAGCCATCTGTGCGGCTGCAATTGCAAAATGGATAAAACGGTCCATCTTTTTGATCTCTTTCTTCTCTATATAATCAGCCGGGTCAAAACCCTTTACCTCTCCTGCAATATGCACCGGGAGAGGAGTAGAGTCAAAAGACGTAATAGTCCCTATCCCCGACTTGCCTTTCAGCATGGCAGTCCAGTTTTCTTCCACCCCGAGACCAAGGGGAGTTATGAGACCAAGACCTGTTATAACAACCCTTCGGAGATTCATTTATGCCTGGCTCTTGTTCTTTATATACTCTACGGCATCCTGGACCTTCAGAATTTTCTCTGCGTCTTCATCGGGTATCTCAATCCCGAATGTCTCCTCAAACGCCATTACGAGTTCTACAGTATCAAGAGAGTCAGCCCCCAAGTCTTCCACAAACGATGCCGCCGGTGTTACCTGAGCAAGATCAACACCAAGCTGGTTTGCTATAAGTTCCTTTACTTTCTCCTCTACCATCTCACGACCTCCAGAATATAAAATTAAGAACCGAACCTCATTTCTCTTCGGTTCACGACTTATCCAGGCACAAAGCACCTGATATAAACACAAAAACCGGACATCAGTCGGTTTCAGTCATCACATATACATACCGCCGTTTACATGAACCACCTGTCCCGTGATATAGCCGGCATCAGGAGATGACAGGAAGACCACGGCATTGGCAACATCCTGCACAGTCCCCAATTTTCCTGTTGGTATTGCCTTTTTCATCTCATCCTTTACATTGTCCGGTAGTTTTTCAGTCATTGCAGTCATGATAAACCCCGGGGCCACTGCATTTGCCGTTATACCCCTGCCGGCATATTCCCTTGCAATAGTCTTGGTTAACCCGACAATTCCGGCCTTTGAGGCAGAATAATTGGCCTGACCGGGATTGCCCGTGAATGCAACAACCGATGCAATATTGACAATCCTGCCGTAACGCCTCTTTGACATTATCTTTACCGCTTCTTTTGAACACAGAAAAACACTTTTAAGATTAACGTCTATCACACTGTCCCAGTCTTCTTCCTTCATCCTCAGCAATAAGGCGTCACGGGTAATACCTGCATTGTTGACGACAATATCCATACCCCCGAACTCCTTTACCACGGTGCTGAACATATCCTTGACACTATCTGCATTTGACACATCAGCAGTTACAGGGATTGCCCTTACACCCATACTGACAAGGCCCTCTGCAACTGCTCCGGCATCATCAGCGCTAAGGTCAACAACTGCAATATTAACACCGAGGGTTGCAAGGCTTTCAGCTATAGCCTGACCAATGCCCCTGCCTGCCCCGGTAACTACGGCCACCTGTCCCTTAAAATCCATCATCTCCCCCTTTTATAGCAAGCAGATATCCGGGGCTCCCGGGATTAACCCCTGCCCCGCTTATTTGTCTTCTTCACCCGGCACCCATTTTAACAGACTTCAGCTATCTTTTCCAAGCCCTGCTACAACTCATTGTTAACCAATACATATCCCGGTTTTGTTTTTCGTGACGTGTAGTATACTCCAAATCCCTGTAAAATAACAAAAAACCAAACAGGGCCCTTCTTGACATAATATCCGCATTAAATCTTAATATATATAATGACCGGTGATTTTTATACTCCTTTAAGAACAAGGGCCTCAGAGATGGCAGCCTCCCAGGGAACACCTTCCTTCTACAGGGTTTTTAAAAGAGAGCTTCAGGAATCCCTTCGACGGTTGCAGGAACATGTAATACTGAAACAATGTGTAAGCCATATAGGTATTGTCCAGGAAGGTATGGGGCACGGTTACAAGCATTCAAGGGCCGTTGCCGTAGATGCCGGGGCCCTCGTGATGATAGAGGGGAAAAGGATGGTTATATCTGAGGATATAATCGAAAAACTTATTGTTGCCGCACATATTTCAGGGCTCCTCCACGACATAAAACGGGGTAATGAAAACCATGCCGTAGCCGGCAGCGAGGAAGCCGGGCGGATACTGGTCTGCTCCGGTATTGACAGCAGGTTCAAGCGGTACATTGCCGGGGCCATAAGAAACCATGAGGCCTTCAAGACAGTTGTGCCTCCGGAGGATGAGTATGGAGAATTGATAAGCAATGTCCTCTACGATGCAGACAAATTCAGGTGGGGACAGGAAAACTTCACGAAGACCGTCTGGGACATGCTTGAGTTCGGCAATATCTCTCCCGAGGTATTTCTCGAAAATTACAGGAAAGGTATCGAGTATATTGAACGCATAAAAGAGACATTCAGGACAAAGACGGGAAAGAGATACGGCCCCGAGATAATTGATATGGGGCTTGAGATCGGCAAGGTAATATATTCCGAGTTAAAGAAAACCCTCGGCAGGTAGGCTATGCCTCTTCCCTCCTTGGGTATACATACTCACCAAACAGGACACCCTTCAGCCATTTATGTGCAAATTTCAGCAGCTCCACCTCGTCTTCCCTTATCATCTGTATCGTTACCTCATCGACCTCATAGAGGTCAAGGAACCTGCTCTCAAAGACAAAGTTTCTGAAGCTGTCTGTATCAAAACTGCCCAGCATGTACAATCTCTGACTCTTTTCATCAGGTTCCACACCACCGGCAAGGAGTTTTTTATTTAGAACAATTTCGAACCAGTCCTTGTTGATAAAATCGTATCGATCTATCTCCTGGGACTCTCTCCACTGACGAACCGTCCATTCCTTATCCTCTTCAAACCCCTTGCAGAAGGGCTCTTTAATCTGGTAATAAAAATCACCGCTCTCTGCTTCAGAGCTTTCCATCGCTCCGAGACCAAGGGGATAGTATCTGCATATAAGTGGCCTGTCTGCATAAATATTACAGCCATTTTCGCCAACAAACGGACATTTGCCATCCTCCGTCACATTGAGCAGAAAAAAGGGCAGTTTGGTGCTCTTCAGGTCAACAATCCGGGCATATAATGAGAGGAACTCAGCCGAAGTAATGCCAAGTTTGTTTTTGATCCTCAACACATCGTAAGGTGTAAGAAATATGGTTATCTTCCCGCAACATTCCCTGAAACACTCCAGCCCTTTATGACAGGAAAATCTGAACTTGCTGTCCAGGTTCATCCTGACGGGCTCAACAGGGTTTTTCCCCGGCTGCTTGCTTGCTTCTTCCGTCATATTAAAACTCCCTTTCAGACTTTGGTTTAGTGATTAAATATCGAGTGGCAATGTAACGTAATGATTATAAAAGTAATAATGAATGTCTATGATAGCTCATTTATCCTGAAAATTTCCAACCAGCTTCATAATCACCTTACGCCACCCGTCCGGTCCGACACCCTCAGCCCTGACAAGCCTGGGGATGACGATCCTGCTGTCATAAATACCTCCCGGCTTCTGAACTAACACGGGTATATCCACTGCCTCAAGCATCGGGATGTCATTGGGGCTGTCACCCATTGCAATAGTCCTTATATCTCCAAACTCTTTCC
This sequence comes from bacterium, assembly GCA_036244995.1. Lineage (GTDB taxonomy): Bacteria > Nitrospirota > Thermodesulfovibrionia > Thermodesulfovibrionales > JdFR-85 > BMS3Bbin07. Next base: position 6,045 of record BTTF01000055.1, read on the forward strand.
TGTACAACTCCGTCAGTATCCGTACTGCCTTGCCCTTATTGCTTTCTCCCATAAGATGGTAGTGTCTTCCCACTGTAAAGTTCAGTCCAAGTGATAGAACGGCATCCCTGAGCCGCCCCTCATCCGCACCGTCTTCCATAATAAACGGTTCATCAAACTCCCTTTCTTTTGATAGTTTTGCCTCCTCCGGGCTCAGCCCGGTAATGGATGCAACCTCCTCCACAGTCATATCCCCAAACCCTTTCACCCTGAACCCCAGCTCCCTGAGTCTTCCGAGGCCGTCCCTCAGCTCACTGTATCTCTTTCCTAAAGTTATGACACGATATCCGTTGTCCTGCCTGACGCCAACGTCCGGGGACTTTGTGAAATAACCGGCAGGGATATAAATCCCGCCACCGTTTTCAGAGACAAAAGGGTCTGTATTTGCAAGGCGCTCCCTGTAAAGCTCGATCTCACTCCTGGTCTTGCTTGAGCAGAGAACCAGGGGGATTCTTTTCTGTTTTATAACCTCAAGGGCATCGAGTGCCTCTTCAAAAGAACAGTTGTCGTAACTAAGGAGGGTGCCGTCGAGGTCTGTAAATATAACAATATGCATGTCCATATAAAATCTCCTTATCCCGTTTTACTGTCTGATAACTATCTGTATGTCCATCACGTTTGTGCCGGTGGGCCCGGTTATAAAAAGCCCTCCAACCTGTTTGAAGAAATTATACGAGTCATTCTCTGCAAGAAACTTTTCAGGAGACAGTCCCATGGCCCTTGCCCTCGGCATTGTCTCTCCATCCACCACTGCCCCTGCAGCGTCTGTGGGACCATCCGCGCCATCTGTTCCGGCAGACAGAAGGGACACCCCTTCAATACCTGCTATCTCCATTGCAAATACAAGGGCAAATTCGAGATTCCTGCCGCCAAGTCCGCTGCCTTTGACGACCACGGTTGTCTCACCACCTGAGACAAAACACGCCTTTTTTCTTTCACCCCGCTTCATCACTTCCCTGTAAAGCCACTTTGCGGCCTCCCGTGCCTCACCCGAGAGTGAATCCGTGAGAATCTCTGCACTATAGCCCAGGGCCGAGGCCTCCTGCCTGGCGGCCTCAAGGGCAATCCTGTTACTGCCAATGATAATGTTTTCAACCCTGCTGAAGACCTTGCTGTCAGGGGCAGGGGTATCCGGCACACGCCCCTTAACACCGTTCTCAATTATCTTTAAAACACCCGTTGGGGCCTTATCCATGAGATTGTATCTCTTCAGGACATTCAGGGCATCAGGATAGGTGGTCTCATCCGGTGCCGTGGGGCCTGACGCTATTACATCAAGGCGGTCTCCGATAACATCTGAGAGGATAAGGGATATTGTCCTTGACGGATAAAGGGTTTCAGCCAGCCTTCCGCCCTTGACGGCGGATATATGTTTCCTCACTGTATTGAGCTCGAATATATCTGCCCCGGCATTCAGAAGCAGCCCTGTAATCTCCTGCTTCTCCTCAAGGCTGATACCTTCAAGTGGGCATACGAGTAATGCCGAGCCCCCTCCTGATATGAGGCATATATTTATATCATCTGCAGAAGATGCCCTTGCAACCGCCCTGATCTTTTCCGTTCCCTTAATCCCGTTTGTATCAGGTATAGGGTGTCCGGCCTCTATTGTCTCTGTCTTTTTGAGGGCAACGGAGTGGCCGTACCTGGTTACGACAACTGATCTGGATATGAGGCCTGCAAGGGTCTCCTCTGCTGCCTGGGCCATACGCGCCGAGGCCTTTCCAAAACCGAGGATATTCAGCCTGCCATCCGGTCGGCCGATTGCGTCCCTGAAATCCGACAGCCTCTTTGCTGTTGCAAGGTACGGGTCTACGGCCCTGAGGGCATCAAAAAAGACTCTTTCCATATCCTTCCTGTAATTTAAAAACATGCTCTATTTTATACAGCCGCCTTCAAAATACTCAAACGTTAACGGAAAAAATCCTGCCTCCCTGATATATGCTCTCAAAATAATATAATAATATAGTGACCCGATTTCAAATTCCCATGACATAACTGCTATAATTACAAATTATGATTGAAGCAATAATACTTGGAATCGTACAGGGGCTTACAGAGTTTATTCCGGTAAGCAGCACTGCCCATTTAATATTGATACCCCAGTTTTTTGGCTGGCATGGCGGCCTCGACACCCTGAGCTATGATATCGCACTTCATGGCGGGACCCTGCTTGCCCTGCTGGTATATTTCAGAAAACAATGGCTGAGTCTCCTTACGGTAGAGAGGCCCCTGCTGCTAAAGATTATATTAGCCACAATTCCGGCTGGAGTTGCGGGTATTCTGTTTAAAGACGCGGTTGCAACAACCCTGAGAAACTCCTATGTAATAGCTGCCTCACTTGTAGTGGTTGGCATTGTCATGCTGATGGCTGAAAGGAACAAAGGTCAAAGGAGTTTTTCCTCTATAACGACAAAAGATGCCTTGTCGATAGGTTTTGCCCAGGCACTGGCCCTGATCCCGGGTGTGTCGAGGTCCGGCATAACCATATCCGCCGGCCTTTTCGGAGGGATTGAGAGAGAGGCATCTGCAAGGTTTTCCTTCCTGCTTTCAATGCCGGTTATTGCCGGAGCCATAGTTCTTGAAGGAATTCATGTACTGAAAAACCCGGTCAGCTACGACATGAGTCTCTTTGCATCAGGCTTTATTGCCTCGGCTGTCACAGGTTTTATCACCATCAAATCCCTGCTCTGGTTCTTCAGACGATTCAGTCTTCGCACCTTTGTTTACTACAGGTTTGCCCTTGCTGGTATAATAGTTATCAGTTATTTATTATAAGCGCATATTTATATAATAAGCGCATTTTGCAAAACTCTTTAAATCACTGATTACTAATCATGATGAATCCCGAATCAGGCTCTAAAAACCTGTATAAATCAACGAGTGAGACCCTGAAACAAGTTCAGGGTGACAATTAGGGACTTTTTACGAGTCCATCAATCATGGCTGAAGGAATAAGAAGAATAAAGGAAGAAGTGGCGGGTCTTGTAGTGACCCTCTTCAGTGTATATATTACACTGAGCCTCTACAGTTACTCAAAGTGGGACCCTTCCTTCCTCACCCACAGCAGGGGCCCTGCAAAGAACTATGGCGGTATCATCGGTTCTTATCTCTCGGATACCATGCTCAGCCTTTTAGGTTATATCTCCTACCTCATTCCATTCTTCCTTATATTCTATGGTATCAAGAGGTTGCTGGGCAAGGCAAAGAGAAAGGAACTGCTTATAGGGCTTCTACTATTTGTAATATCCATCCCTGTTCTCCTTTCCCTTATCTCAAAGACCTTCGATATAAACGAGATGATCTACGGGGGGTTATGGGGAGAGGAGGCATCCGTTATACTGAGAATGCTCCTCTCATTACCCGGGGCCTATATCTTCACCCTTTCGGTCTTCTTCTCGTCCATCATCATAATGAGTCCTGTTTCTACCTCTGATGTATTAAGAAAAGTCTTTGAAAACAAAAAGGAGGATACACCCGAGCCGGTCAGGAAGATAAAGGTAGTGGAGGAGCCATCTCAACCAATGATAAAAGAGATGATAAAACAGGAGAGGGTGAAGGAAAAAAAATCCGGGGAATTACCGGATATGATTCCCCGTAAAGCAGGGGCATATGTAATTCCACCGCTGCAACTCCTGAGCACTTACGAGACTGTTGCAAAGCCGGGAAAGGAAGAGCTCTTTGAGCGGGCACACCTCCTTGAGGAGAAACTCTCCGACTTTAAGATAACCGGAAAGATCACGCGGGTTCATCCCGGCCCTGTTGTCACCATGTATGAGTTTGAACCCTCCCCCGGAATAAAGATAAGCAAGATCGTCTCCCTGTCAGACGACCTTGGAAGGGCCCTGGGCGGACTCAGCATAAGGATTGCACCCATACCGGGGAAAACACCGCTCGGCATAGAGGTTCCCAACAAACAGATGGGAATAGTCCCCCTGAAGGAGATAATAGGCTCGGGGAATTTCCTGAAAAGCCAGTCAAGACTGACCATTGCACTGGGAAAGGACATCTATGGAAGGCCCATAGTTGCAGACCTTGCCCGGATGCCCCACCTCCTTGTGGCCGGCACCACGGGTTCAGGCAAGAGTGTCTCCATTAATTCCATGATTATGAGCATCCTCTACAAGTCCACACCAAAAGAGGTGAAGATGTTGATGATAGACCCGAAGCTGCTTGAGCTCTCCACCTACGACGGAATCCCCCACCTTGTCACCCCGGTGGTCACAAACCCTAAAGAGGCAACACTGGCACTGAAGAAGATGGTTCTGGAGATGGAGCGGAGATACAGGCTCATTGCAGAGCAGGGGGCAAGAAACCTGGACAACTTCAACCGTCAGGTCCCCGACGAAGAGCGGCTTCCCTACATCATTGTTATAATAGATGAGCTTGCCGACCTTATGTTTACAGCCTCCAAGGAGGTCGAAGACTCAATCGTCCGTCTTGCTCAGATGGCAAGGGCTTCGGGCATCCATCTCATACTTGCCACACAGAGGCCGTCCGTGGATGTTATCACCGGGATTATCAAGGCAAACTTTCCAACCAGGATAGCCTTTCAGGTGACTACAAAGGTAGACTCAAGGACAATCCTGGATGCCCAGGGGGCTGAGCAACTTATCGGCAAGGGTGATATGCTCTTTATGGCTACAGGCGCAAGGCTTACACGGCTGCACGGCGCATATGTAACTGAAGACGAGGTAAGGTCTGTCACCTCCTTCATAAAGGCACAGGCAGAACCGGACTTTTCAATGTTTGATGCAATCCAGCTTGAGACGGCTGAGAGGGCTGAGGAAGGCTCAACCGAGGGAGATGAACTCTATCAGCAGGTGATAGATCATGCCGAAAACATGGGCGAGATATCAATATCGTCGATTCAGCGGAGGTTCAAGATAGGTTATAACAGGGCTGCAAGGATAATGGAACTGCTTGAAGAAGAAGGCTTTGTCGGTCCACCGAGAGGGGCAGGAAAACCGAGGGATTTTATAAGAAGGGTTTAACCTGTTCAGAGTCAATCATATCGCTTCTTTTTCATGTTTAAGGTTTTTTATCATTGGACCCGGATTGTAATTTACCTCATTATTGTAGTATGATAAGTAATCGAAAATTTCTTTCCATTAATTTCTCACCATTCCCATACGGAGCTGACATGGCAATAAAAGCACGAGATAGAAGACTGACGGTGTTGCACGTAGCAACCCTTAACCAGCCTATAAAGCCGGACCTTGGTTATGGTCCCATAGAAACGATTATTTATAATATCGACAAGGGACTCCATGCCTTAGGTCATCGGTCGATTGTTGCCTGTTCAGGTGATTCCGGAGTTGCCGGTGAGCATTATGTGACCATTGAAAAAAGCATGGGTAACTATTGGAGTCAAGACAACCCGGAAAAACGCAAAACCCTGAATATTCACCTTTCAAAGGCAGTAGACAGGATAAGAATGGGCGACATTGACGTCATCCACACGCATGATCTGAAAACCCTTGAGTACATTTATGACGCTGTATCGGGCATGCATGTGCCAATCGTGATGACCCTTCACGTAGCCGCAAAAAACTACTTGATGGAAGGAGCTTTCAGGCGCTGGTGTAAGCCCATGTCATCTCCTCAGGTCTATTGTATCCCGATAAGCGAATATCAGAAACAGGACTATAACGGGCTGAAGACCGGGAATGTTGTATACCACGGAATTGAAGTGGAAAGATACCCGGTCAAAAGGCATCCTGACAAGGAAAGCTATTTATTCACTATCGGCAGGGTAACCCGGGACAAGGGACAGGATAAAGCCATAGAGGTTGCCAGGAAAACGGGTTCTAAACTTATCATTGCCGGCTGTGTCCAGGACAAAGCCGCAGACAGGGAGTTTTTTGAGGAATTGAAAGACTCTATCGACCTGTTCGTTGATATCGGCAAACAGCCTGTTGATGGCGACTATTTCGAAGATGTGATAAAACCGTTAATGGACTGCGACGAGCAGATTATTTATATCGGAGAGGTCGGCAGCGAGTACAAGAAACAATGGTACCGGCATGCACGGGCCACTTTATTCCCCATACAATGGGGAGAGCCGTTCGGACTTGTCCTGATCGAGTCAATGGCATGCGGCACGCCGGTCATAGCATTCAACAGGGGTGCAGTTCCGGAAATAATGGTGGATGGAAAGACGGGATTTGTTGTGGATTCTCTTAGTGCCATGATCGAGGCAGTTGACCGCATTGACAGTATTGATCCCTATGAATGCCGCAGACGTGTGCAGGATGATTTCTCCATAGCAAGCATGGCATATAAATATTCAGATTTGTATCAACAGATAGTCAGTGACCACAAAATATCAGACAGTTACAGGCAGCTGTTAATCGACTATTTCCCGAAACACCTCCAGCCTGGCATCATAGCCACATAAAAACCCATGCCCAAAGACATCCCCGTAAGCAACGGTAATCTTCTTTTTAACTTTGATTCGGATTATCAGCTCCGCGATGTATATTTCCCTTTAATCGGCCAGGAGAACCATTCAAAAGGAAATCCCTTCCGGTTCGGGGTGTGGGTGGATGGACGCTGCTCATGGATGGGGCCGGAATGGGAAAAGGACCTGCGGTATCATGATAACAGCCTTGTTACCAACGTACTGTTGAGAAATACGGCAATAGGGCTTGAACTGTATTGCCATGATGTGGTTGACATAGACCTTAACGTATATATCAAAAAGGTTGAGGTGAAGAACCTGCAAGATAAGGAACGTCACGTAAGGCTCTTTTTCAGCCACGACTTTCACCTTTACGGCAATGACATAGGTGATACGGCTTATTTTGATCCGCGGACACGTTCAATCATACACTATAAGGCCAACCGGTACTTTCTCATTAATTGTTCCCGGGCCGGAAAGCCTGGAGTGACTTACTATGCCTGCGGAGACAAGGAGTTGGGTGGCAGGGAAGGAACGTGGAGAGACGCCGAGGACGGCAAACTCAGCGGGAACCCGATCTCCTGGGGCTCTGCCGATTCAACAACAGGAATATGGCTGAACCTGCCCCCCGGCGGGAAGGCGGAGTGTTTTTACTGGATTGCAGCGGGCAGGCATTACAATGAGGTGGCCCAACTCAACCGGGATGTAATAGAGAAGACACCTCAAAAACTTATCAAACGGTCATCTGATTACTGGAAAGCATGGGTACAAAAAGAGGCCAGATCATTTGGAGACCTTCCCGAAACAGTCACCGGGATTTTCAACCGAAGCCTTCTCATCTTAAGAACACAGATCGACAACCGTGGAGCGATAATAGCCGCAAACGACTCGGATATAGTCCGTTTTGGAAGAGATACATATTCTTATATGTGGGGCCGCGACGGGGCCTTTGTGGCCGCTGCCCTGGCAAAGGCTGGCTACTCGCATGTATGTATGAAGTTTTTCGACTTCTGTTCCCGTGTTCTGTCAGAGGAGGGATTCCTTTACCAGCATTACAACCCTGATGAATCACTGGCAAGTAACTGGCACCCATGGTTAGTGGATGGAAAAGAGGTGCTCCCCATACAGGAAGACTCAACAGCCTTGATTCTCCGGGCGCTCTGGATACACTATCAGAGTTCGAAAGACATAGAATTCATCAGGCCTTTCTACAATAATTTCATTAAAAAGTCGGCAGACTTTCTTGTAACGTACCGGGATCCCGAAACTTTATTGCCGATACCTTCCTATGATCTCTGGGAAGAGCGTTACGGGGTGCACTCCTTTACCGTTGCAGCCGTGATTGCAGGGCTCAGGGCAGCGGCAAGTTTTGCCAGACTCTTTCAGGATACCTCCCTGGCCGGAGAATATGAGATTGTAGCCGAGCAGATGAAGGAAGGGCTTGTCACGCATCTGTACCACCCCGGCCTGAAGAGATACGCCCGCTCAGGTTACAGGAAGGGCAATGGCTATGAACTTGATGAAGTGATTGACGTCAGTCTGATGGGACTTGCGACTCTGGGAGTATTGCCCCCTAACGATCCACGGATGGTCGAAACAATGAAGGCGATACGCCAACAATTATGGCTCAAAACTCCTATTGAAGGTTGTGCCCGATACTGCAATGACATCTACCAACTGGCGGATGACAGCCCAAAGGGCATCTCCGGCAATCCATGGTTTATCTCAACGCTCTGGTTAGGAGAGTACTTTATCGCTCGTGCTGAAACCCTGGAGGAACTTCACGAAGCCCTTCCTTACCTTGAATGGTGTGCAAAGAATGCGCTTCCCTCCGGTGTGCTTGCCGAGCAGGTACACCCTCTGAATGGTTTGCCCCTCTCGGTTTCCCCGCTCACCTGGAGCCATTCCGCTTTCGTGTGGGTAGTCCTGCAATACACCGAAAAGTTCAATTCATTAAAGAAATAAAGCAGCAGGTCTCAACATTTTCAACCATTCCCGCTTCTTGCTTGAGGCAA
>BTTF01000056.1:0-14474 GCA_036244995.1 bacterium
GCTTCATGATAAGAAAGATAAAAATCAGTTTTATAAGTATTGAAGTAATCTCGAAGTAATCGTGAGGCAAGGAATGGGCTTTGTAAATTGAATTTCAGGTGAAAAAATGAAAAACATTGTACTTGCAGGATTTATGGGGACGGGTAAAACTGCTGTGGGCAGGGAGCTTGCACGCAGGCTTGGAATGAGGCTTGTCGAGCTTGATGAAGAGATAGAAAAGGCTGAGGGTATGACGATTAATGAGATATTCAGCCGTTTTGGTGAGCCCTGCTTCCGTGACAGGGAGACAGAGATGGTAAAGGAGTTTGCAGGGCATGATAACGTAGTGATCTCCACTGGTGGAGGTGTTGTCCTGAGAGAGGAAAACATGAAGGCCCTAAGGGAATCGGGCGTGATAGTCTGTCTTAAGGCAACGCCCGAGACCATCCTGAAACGCACAAGCGCTTCCGGGGAACGGCCCCTACTGAATGTGGACGATCCCCTGAAGAAGATAAGAGACCTCCTTGACTACAGACAACCCTTTTATGATAAGGCGGATATCATAATTGAGACGGATTCCCTGTCCCCCGCAGAGATTGCAGATGAGATTATACGGAAAGTGAAGGAGTTGTCCGAATAGATGAAGAGGGAGCAGTGGAATAGCCAGTTTGGTTTTCTGCTTGCAGCTGTTGGTTCGGCAATAGGACTCGGCAATATCTGGCGATTCAGCTATATGGCTTACAACTATGGTGGTGGAGCCTTTCTTATCCCCTACTTTACTGCCCTCCTGACAGCGGGCATCCCTTTACTGATACTGGAATTTGCCGTTGGACATGAGCGTATCGGCTCAGCCCCACTCGCCTATGCAAAGATAAAGAAGAATTGGGAATGGCTCGGCTGGTGGGCCGTAACGTTTGTGATGTTCGGTATTGTGCTTTATTATATGGTAATAGTTGCCTGGTGCCTTAATTTCTTTTTCCTTTCCTTTAACCTTGGCTGGGGTAATGACCCTAACACCTTTTTCTTCAAGGATTTCCTTGCCGTAAGCAAGTCACCGTCAGAGATAGGCAGGATAAGGACACCGATATTTTTTGCACTCCTGGTTATCTGGTTCATAAACTGGTTTATAGTCCACAGGGGTGTGCAGCGGGGAATTGAGCTTGCAAACAAGATATTCATGCCCCTGCTCTTTGTGCTGACCGCTGTGCTCGTTTTCTGGTCTCTCACACTTGAGGGGGCAATGTCAGGGGTCCGGGCATACCTGACTCCCGATTTTTCCAGGCTCTCGGATCCAAGGGTATGGATCGATGCCTACAGCCAGATATTCTTCACCCTCAGCCTTGGTTTCGGAATCATGATAGCCTATGCGAGCTATCTTCCCGAGAAGGCAAATATTACCAGGTATGCATTGCTGACAGCGTTTATCAATAGTGGATATTCACTTTTTGCAGGGTTTGCGGTATTCTCTGTTCTTGGCTTTATGTCCACCACGCAGGGTGAACCCCTCTCCGGCGTTGTTTCTCAGAGCATTGGTCTTGCCTTTGTTGCATATCCAAAGGCGGTCAGCCTTATGCCGGGAGGGAATATCTTCGGTGCGATCTTTTTTCTCTGTCTTGTAGTGGCGGGCCTGTCCTCCTCCATCTCTATAATTGAGGCATTTACATCAGCCATGGTTGATAAATTCGGGGTCAGGCGAAAACGGCTTATAACTATTGTTTCCATACTGGGTTTCTGCGGATCTGTCATCTTTACCACGCAGGCAGGGCTGCTGTGGCTCGACATAGTCGACCATTTCCTCACTCACTACGGACTGGTAGTTGTGGGAATATTTGAATGCATACTCGTGGGCTGGTTCTTCAGAATAAAGGTTCTGAGGCAACATGTCAACAGGATATCCACCATCAAGCTCGGTTTCTGGTGGGATATTCTTATCAAATACTTTGTGCCCCTTGTGCTTGGGATAATACTCGCTGGAGATCTCTACGGTGAGCTCAGGAAACCATATGGAGGATATACCTGGGCCTCGCTCATACTGATCGGCTGGGACTGGATATTATTGACCCTTCTTGCCGCCTTTATAATGGCATCAAGACCCTGGAAGACCGAACATAACAAGGCAAGGGGGAGAAGTTCGGCATAGAATAGAGAATTTAAATTCAGCCGCAGAATTTACAGAGTTTACAAGGACCGGAATAAAGAGTTCAATTGGCCGCAGATTTTCGCAGATAAACGCAGATACCAAATAAAACCGAGACTAATATTTTTTAATTTTGTTTGAAATGCATTACCCCTGCCCCAGCGATAAAAAGTCTCCATCAACCATTCATCACCGGTTTCGGTATTATACGATTAAAATTCTGTGTATCGCAATAGAAAGCATCACGCACAAAATCATCCCGATGCCTCCTGCAGCCTCTATAATCCTGTCTGCCGTCGCCCCATCCTCAAGTTCAATCTCCCGCTCACCTTCTCCGATGAAGGGTTTTTCATTAACAACTCCTCCGTAAGAAACAGGCCCGCCAAGCCGTATCCCGAGAGCCCCTGCCATTGCTGCCTCCGGCAGACCTGCGTTGGGGCTTGAGTGCTTCCTTCCATCTCTCAGCATTACCCTTACTGCCCGTGAAGGGCTCACTTTACCTGAGCTGACAGGTAACAGTACGGCTGAAGAGAATATAATAGCCCAGGCCGTGAGCCTTGCAGGAATGTAATTGGCAATATCATCAAGCCTTGCAGCCACATATCCAAAGTTAATGTACCTCTCATTCCTGTAGCCAAGCATTGAGTCCAGTGTGTTTATTGCCTTGTATGCCATGGCAAGAGGAAGGCCGCCGATTGCAAAGTAAAACATTGGTGCAATCACCCCGTCCGAGACATTTTCAGAGAGTGTCTCCACGGTTGCCCTCAAAACCCCCTCCGCATTCAGTTCCTCCGTATCCCTGCCGACGATATGTCCCAGCTGTTCCCTTGCAGAATCAAGGTCAGACCGTTTGAGTTCGGAAAGCACGTTCCCCGCAGATTCCCTCAGCCCCCTGAGTGCAATAGTCAGGGAACCGGCCAATGCAATGACGATATCATTTAAAGAGATAATATTTAATATCGAGACGTTCCGGAACACAGAGGATACTGTTTCAGTAAAGAGATAAGTTAAAAGACAGGTTAGACCAACCACGACCGCAACAACCACTCCCCCAGAGACCTTTTCAGCCACAGGGCTGTGGCAAAACCTTCTTGCCCGGCCTTCAAGCCACGCTATGAACTCCCCGATACACCTTATGGGGTGGGGAATCCATCGGGGATCACCAATGAGCGAATCCACTAAAAAGGCCAATACAAGCTGTGCAGGCACTCCACCAAAGATCATCTTTTATCTCAACCCCGTGTGATGTGTAATATAAATTCAACCCCTGTATCTTAGCCCAATACAGATGATTCTTTCTCTTTTCATGGGTCAATCCTGACAGCAGACTTTCTGTACCTGCTGCATCCCTCTTTCTCCTTCTCCCAAAACCCTGTTGTTGCAAGGGTATTTTTACCATCCATATATTGTCCGGCTTCGGTATAATATTTCAGGATATCCGGTAGCCGTCGGTAAATTTGTGTTGAGTGTGCAGCAAAAAGTCCCGGTTAACCAAAGAGGAGGGGGAATACCGGTAATTTTTTTTAAACCTGAAACCATGAGGGGGGTTACAATGAGTAAATTTCAGGACAATGTGAAATTGGGTGATGGTGCACAGTTTTGGGCCTATGTATCGCCGGAAAATGAGACTTTAAAGTATGTTACCAAATGGCAGGTCAGGTTTGAACAAGCCGATGGTAATTGGTCGGGAATTATAGATTCTGATAATCCTGAGGAGATTCTGCAGACACCTAACCTGTCGGGGTTATTCAAAGTAACAGTCAGGGCTTCAGGTCATGAATTTGAAGAAAAGACTCTCACCCCGAAACCCGGCAGTAACCCGGATATCGGTTGCAGTTCAAACTGCACTGCTATAGTAGGTATTGTCGCTACGGAAGGAGGTGTTGGGGTTAACTATTGGACAACGTGGAATGCTATATGTTGCTGAATCTGTCGGACATGGTAAACATATATGGGGGAAGTAAAGTTTACCGTTCACACAGGTGCTGGCGATAACTATTTAACCGGTAAATAAATGCAGGGTTTTTAACTGGATAAGGGAAAATGTTATGACGGATAACTATTTAAAAAACCTCCTGACAGGGGGAGAACCGGAGTCAAGAGGCGGCTGGATTTATATGAAGATTGCTGGAGAACCCTACCAGCGCGGCTTTCAGCATGGTTACTACCTGGCTTCTCAAATAAAAGATGCCATAAGAGTAAACAGGTTTCTGGCCAGGTGGGATACGGGAATGGAGTGGGATTTCTTTATTGAGAAGGCCAATGAACTTTTTCCCCGGCATATTGACGATGAGTTCACCCAGGAACTGCAGGGCATTGCCGACGGCGCCTGTGCCAACCGTTTTCTGACCAGTTTTGAGGAGATTCTGACCTGGAACAGCTACCAGGAGCTGCTGGGTTACTGGTGGCCGAAGTATAATAATTCACAACCTCACCGGTTTAAAAATGCACACCGCTGCAGTGCATTTATTGCAACCGGTAATACCACCAAGGACGGCAATATTGTCATGGCCCACAACTGCTGGGACAGGTATGCCGCCTCGGATCACTACAACATCATCCTGGATATCTGTCCGGCCAACGGCTACCGCCTGCTTTTTCAAGCCGCTCCGGGCTATATTGCCAGTACCATGGACTGGTGGATAACCGGAGCAAAGCTGGTTGTGGCAGAAACCACCATCTCCGGTTTTTCCGGGTTTGACAGTAAAGGCGAGCCGGAATTTTACCGTTCCCGCAAGGCATGTCAATATGCCCAAAGCATCGAAGACTGGAAAAACAGAATGTGGAAAAATAACAATGGTGGTTATGCCGGTAGTTGGCTGTTGGGAGATATAAAAACAAGAGAGATTGCAAGAGTTGAGACAGGATTAAAATATCTTGGTTTCGAGAAAAAGGATGATGGTTATTACAGCGGTTATAATGTGGCTGCTGACCTGAGGATACGTAATCGGGAATGTAGCAGTAATAGCTATTCTGATATCCGTTACAACGGTGCCCGCCGCTTGCGGTTTATGGAGCTGCTCGACAAAGAGGGCATTGATGTGGATATTGATAAAGCCAAAGAGATCATATCAGACCACGGGGATGTTTATCTTCAGAAGCAGGATAATCCATCTTCCCGGACAATATGCGGGCACCTGGAACTTGACGATGCAAGGTATGGCAGTCATGCCGGTCAGGGGCCTTATTATCCATGGGGAGCAGGCGATGGTAAGGTTGTTGATTCTGCGATGGCAGAGAATATGAGTTTTCAGGCCCGGTGGGGACATGCCTGCGGCATGCCTTTTGACGTAAAAGCCTTTTTACAAAAACATCCTCAATATAACTGGTTGAAGGGGTATATGAGAGACCGTCCCGGCTGCAACTGGCAGACTTTTGGAGGGTTGTGAGAATTAAACAATACAAGGAGGGTATATGAAGAGCTATCGTAAGGAGCTATGGTTTGAGGTGCCCACCCGGCGGGCCTTTATAAACATTACCCCTGAGGTTGAGGCGTGTCTCGGGGAGAGCGGTATCAAGGAGGGGCTTGTGCTTGTAAACGCCATGCATATAACGGCCTCTGTCTTTATCAATGATGACGAACCCGGACTTCATCACGACTATGACGTCTGGCTGGAAAAACTTGCCCCTCATGAACCGGTCTCCCAATATCATCACAATGTTGGAGAGGATAACGCTGACGCCCATTTGAAACGGCAGATTATGGGCAGGGAGGTTGTGGTTGCCGTGACTGATGGAATGCTTGACCTCGGTCCGTGGGAGCAGATATTTTACGGGGAGTTTGACGGCAGAAGGAGGAAAAGGGTTTTGGTCAAGATTATCGGGGAATGATTATAGCCTGGAGGCGGCGGCCGGATTCGAACCGGCGCATAAAGGTTTTGCAGACCTCCCCCTTAGCCACTTGGGTACGCCGCCATAAAAGCATGTGAAACTCAAAGACTTTTTTTCAGCCTCACGATTACTCACGATTACTCACGATTTAAAAATGCAAAGCGCATGGAGCAAAGCGTAGAGACAAAGCTTAAGGAGTCCCGTGTCCTTCGCGCTATGCCCTAATGCGTCTTATCTTTGACGCTATGCCCTATGCGCTTTGCGTCCTCAACTCCATCACTCCATCTCTTTTCCCCATCCGTCTCTTAATTATGGAGCGGGCGACGGGATTCGAACCCGCGACCCCAACCTTGGCAAGGTTGTGCTCTACCACTGAGCTACGCCCGCATGAAGTTATTGAGTTTTCCCTCGAGGGCTTTTAATTAACAGGAAAAGCCTTTCTTTAATTGATATCCGCTCGTGTAATTCAAGTTGTGTATTTTCAGTTGGTCCTCTTTTCCGATTTGAGGGAGTCAAGAATCTTTAAGAGATGCTGCGTTTCCCGTTTGTATTCTTCCAGCTCACTAACCCGTCTCTCGAGTTCATGAGATTTATACTGGAGTATCAGGCTCATCTCCTGGAGCTTCTCGTCATAAAAAGTCTTTACATGCTCAAGTTCGGTCTTGAGGTATCTGCACCGGGTCTTGTAACGAAATAAATTTCCGGTTTCCCTTATACGCTTTACCAATAGTGTGAGAGCCTTCATGCATATAAAAATATCATAAACCCCTTGATTGTGTCAATTGCTAAAAAGAGCTTTTTATGTTTAAAATAACCTGATGTATCCGGATTACAAGACATTTTTGAGTTTAACGGACACTGGTAACCTTATACCTGTGTACAGAGAAGTACTTGCAGATATGGAGACACCTGTCTCGGCGTATCTGAAACTCTCTACATCACCTTCTTTCCTGCTTGAGAGCGTTGAGGGGGGGGAGAAGTGGGGAAGGTATTCCTTCCTCGGCATATCAGCGAGAAAGATAATCCGGGCAAGAGGAAACAATGTTGAGGTTATTCAGGATGGCGAGTCAGTAAAAAAGTCGGTATACGCTGACCCCCTGGATGCCCTGAAAGAAGAGCTGTCCCTTTATAAACCTGTTGTGGTTGAAGGACTCCCCGGGTTTTACGGCGGACTTGTGGGTTATACAGGATATGAGATGGTTAAGTTTTTCGAGAGGGTTCCGGACAGGGACAAGCCGTCTCCCGGGCTTTCGGATATGTATTTCATGATGCCCGATATTGTCCTCATATTTGATAATCTCAAGCAGAGTCTGAAGATAGTCTGTCCTGTGCATGTTGAGGGTTCTCCGGAGGTGGCTTACAGGATGGCTGAGGAAAAAATAGATGCAACAATTGAGAGATTAAAGACTGTTCCCCGGGTTTCAGGGGGTTCCGGGAAACGCTCCTCAGGAGAGAAGTTTGTCTCTTCCTTTGGGCCGGAGGAGGTTTTTGAGGAGGCGGTCAGGAAGGCAAAGGCGTACGTATGGGCAGGCGATGTTGTCCAGGTGGTTGTCTCGCAGAGGTTTGAGCGTGAGTGTGCTGTAGAACCCTTTAATATATACCGTGCCCTGAGGGTGATAAACCCTTCGCCATATATGTATTTCATGGATACGGGCGAGGCCCGGATTGTGGGTTCCTCTCCCGAGATACTCGTGAGGCTTGAAGGAAGACATATAAAGCTGAGGCCTATTGCCGGTACAAGAAAGCGCGGGCTTGGCGAGGATGAAGACAGGGCGCTTGCAAAGGAACTGCGGGAAGACCCGAAGGAGGTTGCCGAGCACATAATGCTTGTAGACCTTGGCAGAAATGATGTGGGAAGGGTTGCCGAGACTGGCAGTGTGAAGGTCACGGAATTGATGTCGGTTGAGAGATACAGTCATGTAATGCATCTCGTCTCAAATGTGGAAGGCACCCTGAAGGACGGTCTCGATGCCTTTGACGTATTCCGTTCCTGCTTTCCTGCCGGCACTGTTACGGGAGCCCCAAAGGTGAGGGCCATGGAGATTATAGATGAGCTTGAACCTGTCAAGAGAGGGCCGTATGCAGGTGCGGTTGGTTATTTCAGCTATTCGGGAAATACGGATACATGCATTACGATAAGAACTATTGTTATTAAAGATAGTAAACTGTATGTGCAGGCAGGTGCTGGTATTGTCGCTGATTCCGTTCCTGAAAACGAATATGAGGAAACCGTTAACAAGGCCCTTGGCATGATGAAGGCCGTTGATATGGCAGAGGAAGGACTTTGAATAATTGACGATTGATGATTGACGATTGACAATTAAAAAAATCGAAAATAGTCAATAATCAATAGTCAATCCTGACTGACTGGAGTGAATTTATGTTGCTGATGATTGATAATTATGATTCCTTTACCTATAACCTTGTTCAGTATTTCGGTGAGCTTGGTGAGGAGGTAAAGGTCTACCGTAACGACAGAATAACGGTTAAGGAGATAGCTGAGCTTGATCCGGACAGGATTGTTATCTCTCCCGGTCCGTGCACTCCAAGGGAAGCCGGTATCTCCATAGATGTTATTCGTTACTTTGCGGGTAAGAAGCCCGTGCTCGGGGTCTGTCTTGGTCATCAATCCATTGGTGCAGCCTTTGGTGGAGATATAATTAATGCACCGCAACTGATGCATGGAAAGACATCGCTTATATACCATGACGGCAAGACCATATTTGAAGGATTGCCTAATCCCTTTGAGGCTACCCGGTATCACTCCCTTATTATTAAAAGGGAGACACTGCCGGACTCCCTTGATGTGTCTGCCTGGACAAAGGATGGTGAGATAATGGGTGTGAGGCACAGGGAGTATATTATTGAAGGGGTGCAGTTTCACCCCGAGTCAATACTGACAACGGTTGGCAAGGATCTGCTGAGGAATTTCCTTAAACTGGGCAACAGGTGGCCGGAGGTTACTAATCCCCATGACCTGTGAACCCTGCCTAACAGGAGGATAAGAGGATAAAATGATCAGAGAGGGAATTAATCTGCTTGTTCAGGACATCAACCTTTCGGAGTCCGAGATGGCTGAGTGCATGCGGGAGATTATGGAGGGCAAGGCAACTGAGGCCCAGATAGGAGCCTTTCTTGTTGCTTTGAGGATAAAGGGAGAGACTGTCGAGGAGATAACAGGGGCTGCAAGGGTCATGAGAGAGAAGGCTGCAAGAATAAATGCACCTGACGGTGTTGTGGACACCTGCGGCACTGGTGGTGACATGGCCCAGACCTTTAACATATCAACAACTGCAGCTATTGTAGTGAGTGCGTGCGGGGTTCCTGTTGCCAAGCATGGCAACAGGTCCATCTCAAGCAGGTCGGGAAGTGCAGATGTGCTTGAGGCCCTGGGAGTCAGGATAGACCTTCCCCCTGAAAAAGTGCAGGAGTGTCTCTTTGAAACAGGTTTCGGCTTTCTCTTTGCCCCCCTGTTTCACCCTGCCATGAAGTATGCTGTGGGGCCAAGAAGGGAGCTGGGAATCAGGACGATATTCAATATACTCGGACCTATAACCAACCCTGCAGGTGCAAAGAGGCAGACAGTCGGTGTATTTACAGACAGGCTTACAGAGCCCCTTGCCCGAGTCCTTGGTAATCTTGGCGCTGAGGATGTGATGGTTTTTCATGGTGAGGATGGGCTTGACGAGATCACGATTACCGACGGCTCGAAGGTGAGTCGTTTCAGGAATGGAATTATAGAAAGTTTAATTATTGCCCCTGAGGACTTTGGTTTTAACAGGGCACCTGTTGAGTCTATTGCAGGTGGAGATGCGCGGGACAATGCAGAGGCTACGATGACTGTTCTTAAGGGTGAGTCGGGTCCGAAGAGGGATATCGTTGTAATGAATGCATCTGCTACATTGATGGTTTCGGGCAGGACAGATGACATTAAGGAGGCGTCCCTGATCGCCCAGGAGGTTATTGATTCGGGGAAGGCATTGAGAAAGCTGGAGGAGATCGTAGAGACGACTCAAAAACTTGCATCATAAAGAGTATAAATAGAGAGAAAAACAGGGATGGGTTTAAGGAAGAGATAGATGAGTATACGGGTAGCGGTTATAGGTACGGGATATCTTGGCAGGCACCATGCAAGGGTTTTTTCGGAGATTGAAGAGACGGAGCTTGTTGGTGTGGTGGACATTGACAAGGATAGGGCAGGGGAGATTGCGGAACAATACGGCTGTCAGGCTTTCGTAAAGTACAGGGACGTCCTCCCGCTTGTGGACGCCCTCAGCATTGTGACCCCCACGACCACTCATCATGAAATAGCCATGAGCTCTCTGCAGGCAGGGAAGGACCTCCTTGTTGAAAAACCCTTTACACTGACGATAGAGGAAGCGGAGGGTCTCATTGCAGAAGCGGAAAGCTCCGGGAGGATTATCCAGGTGGGACATCTTGAGAGATTCAACCCGGTAGTCCTTTATATGGAGGAGAAGTTAAAGGCCCCGAGGTTCCTTGAAGCAGAGAGGCTTTCTCCCTTTCTGGGCAGGGGAACGGATGTGGATATAACCCTTGACCTTATGATACACGATATTGATATTATACTCTCCCTCTGTCGCAGCCCCATTATGGATATCAAGGCTGTTGGGGCAAAGGTACTTACTGATAAAATCGATGTTGCCAAGGCCTGGCTGGAGATGGAGGATGGCACAAAGGCTCTTGTTACTGCAAGCAGGCTTTCTCCGGAAAAGAAAAGGATTTTAAAGCTTTTTCAGGACTCGGAATATATAATGCTTGATTACCGGAACCTTGAGATATTCAGACACACCAGGGATTCCTCCGGGACTATTCAGAGAGAGGAGATTAAACTGGACTACAGGGAGCCCCTTAAAGAAGAGCTCAGAGATTTTGCAGGCTCTGTAATAAACAGAAGACCCCCCAGGGTAACTGCCCGTGACGGGCTGGAGGCACTGAGAGTGGCGCTTGAGATAAACAGAAAGATAGAGGAGACGATATGATTCCAATGGTTGACCTGAAGCTCCAGTATGAGACCCTGAGGGAAGAGATACTTGAACAGATTACCGAGGTCCTCGAGAGCTGCAGGTATATCCTTGGCCCAAAGGTGGAAGAACTCGAGAAAAATATTGCCGGCTACCACGGCGTTAAAGAGGCTGTAGGTGTGGCCTCGGGGACTGATGCCCTCAACCTGAGTCTCAAAACCCTTGGCATTGGTAAGGATGACGAGGTTATAACCACACCCTTTACCTTCTTTGCCACGGTTGAGGCAATTATATACCAGGGGGCAAGACCGGTATTTGTTGATATAGACCCCGAGACATTAAACATTGACCCTGAAAAGATAGAGGAGAGGATAACCGGCAGGACAAGGGCGATAATGCCGGTGCATATGTTTGGTCAGCCCGCGGATATGGAGAAGATAGGGGAGATTGCCTCAAGGCATAATCTCTTTATTGTAGAGGATTGTGCCCAGTCATTTGGTGCTCACATAAAAGGCAGAAAGACCGGAAGCTTTGGCGATGCAGGGTGTTTCAGTTTCTACCCGAGCAAGAATCTCGGGGCTTACGGTGACGGAGGTCTCATTACCACGGACAATGAGACGATTGCCGGGAAGATGAGGGTGCTCAGGAATCACGGCTCGGAGAAGGGATATCTCCACCAGGCTATCGGTCTTAACAGCAGGCTTGACGAGATTCAGGCAGCCGTCCTTCTGGTAAAGTTCAAAAGGATTGACCGGTATCTGTCTCTGAGGAGAGAGAAGGCACGCTTTTATACAGAGCAGCTTGGTTCAGTGGTGCAATGCCCTAAGGAGAGGGAGGGATTCTATCACGTTTACCATCAGTACACTATAAAGAGCCCCATCAGGGAGAGGATTAAGTCTTACCTCTATGAGAAGGGCATCTCTTCCGTTGTATACTATCCCATCCCCTTACACCTCCAGGAAGCCCTTGCAGGGTCAGGATACAGGAGGGGTGACTTCCCTGTTGCAGAGAGGACTTCACTTGAAGTGCTTTCACTGCCGATATATCCCGAGATCAGTGAGTCTGCCCTGGAAAAGGTCTGTGAAGCAGTCAGGAGGGCAGTTGCATGAAGGGCTCAAGCCAGCTTGCCAGCTTGATAGCCTGCCAGCCTGAGTTTGCCCATGACTGATGTATTTATAATCACAGGTGAGTCTTCCGGAGAGCTTTACGGTGCCCTTCTGGCCAGGGCCTTGAGGTCTTTAAAGGGCGATATCCGTATCTGTGGCGTTGGCGGCGAGCGGATGATGGCCGAAGGGGTAGAGCTTGTAGCAGGCATTACAGGTGCCTTCGGTCTTGTTGAGGCCGTCTCATCCATAAAAACCCTTCGGGATGTATTTTCAAGAATAACAGAAAGGCTGGAGCGGGACAGGCCGTCAGTTGTAGTCCTTATTGATTTTCCTGATTTTAACCTCAAGGTTGCACAAAGGGCCAAATCTCTCGGGATCAAGGTGCTCTACTATGTGAGCCCCCAGGTATGGGCCTGGAGGAGAAGGAGGATCAGGAAGATTAAGGTACGCTCCGACAGGATTGCAGTGGTACTTCCTTTTGAGGAGAAGATTTACAGGGATTCAGGGGCTGATTGTGAATTTGTGGGGCATCCGATAATGGAGGAGATAGAGAATACAAAGGGGAGTAAGGGCTTTATAAAGGAGAGTCTGGGCTTAAGGCCCGACAGGGAGGTACTTGCCCTCCTGCCGGGGAGCAGGAGCCATGAGTTAAAGAGACTTATGCCCCTGTTTATAAATGTAGTTCAGGGTTTTAAAAGAGATCATTCCGGTTTTCAGTATATCCTCCCCATGGCTCCAAACCTCTCTGCCGTTGATTTTCAGGAATGGTCCGGCGTGCTTGAAGGGCTTGAAGTGAAGGTTGTAAGAGGAATGGCGACCGAGGTGCTTTCCGCCTCTGATCTGGCCCTTATAGCCTCGGGTACTTCAACGCTTCAGGCAGCACTTTGTAACGTTCCGATGGTGGTTGTTTACAAAGTCTCTCCCCTTACATATTTTATAGGAAGGATGCTTGTCAATGTAAAATATATAAGCCTTGTCAACCTTCTGATGGACAGGGAGGTTGTTAAGGAACTGATTCAATACAAGGCGACTACAGAGAACGTTATCAGGGAACTGGATCGGATAATAAACGGTGACCAGGTCAATAGGTATATGACGGAGGCATTCAGGGAGATCAGGTCCTTTTATGAAGGCAAGCGGGCATCCCGGAGGGTTGCAGAGATGATAGGCGAGATGTCGGGGTGGATAAAAGTGGATGATGAGAAGATTTAACCTTATGCTCATGCTATACAACCTTTTTTATACTTTCAGTCTGACCCTGCTTTTGCCGGTGCACCTATTGAAGAGGCCCCCCCATCTGAGGGGGAGGTGGTTAAAGGAGAGGTTTGGCTTTGTCCCTTTAAGTTTAACCCATAAAGGCGACGGGAAAAGGTCGGCAATCTGGATACATGCCGTCTCTGTAGGTGAGGCAATGGCTGCCAGACCGCTGATTGAAAGGTTGAGGGCAAGGGCCGATATTATCGTCTCTACGGTTACAGATACAGGGCAGAAGGTTGTGCGGGATTTTATTACCGATGATGAGGCCTGTATTTATGTGCCTTTTGATAATCCGTCTGCAATTAAAAAGACAGCAGCCCGCATAAGGCCCGACATGCTTGTAATAATGGAGACGGAGCTGTGGCCGAACCTGCTTAAGACCATCAAGTCAGAGGGTATCCCGATAGTAATTGTCAACGGCAGGATATCCGATGGTTCATTTTCAGGTTACAGGAAGATAGGATTTTTTATGAAGGGCATGCTGGGGATGGTGGATTTTTTCTGTATGCAGACCATCAGGGATGCTGAAAAGATTATGGCCCTTGGAGCACCTGAAGAGAAGGTGCGGGTTACGGGAAATCTCAAGTTTGATATCATCCCGCCTGCGGATATCCCGGCCTGGTGTAAGGAACTCGGCAGACCGGTAATTGTAGCGGGAAGCACCCATGAAGGAGAGGAGGAGATTATCCTTCATGCCTTCAATTCAATAAAGAGGAGTTTTTCAGAAGCAACTCTCGTTATTGCCCCAAGACACCCTGAAAGGTTTGCAGAAGTTGAGAGACTTTTAAGGGAAAGGGGAGCCGATTTTGCCAAAAAATCCGACGGTTTTGTCAGGGGAAAGGATGTCGTTCTTCTTGACACTATAGGTGAGCTCTCATCCGTTTACGGCTGTGCAGATGTCTGTATAATCGGCGGGAGCCTGATACCAAAAGGTGGACATAACCTTTTTGAACCGGCTTACTGGGCAAAGCCGGTTGTGTGTGGCCCTCATATGGAAAACTTTCCCCTTGCCCGGGAATTCCTTAAACAAGGCGCTGCTGTTGAGGCAGGAGCAGAGGATATTGACAGGGTATTGCAGGATATACTCTCAGACCCTGTCCGTGCAAGAGATATGGGCGGGCGAGCCAGGGACCTGTATTTCAAAAACTCGGGGGCCCTTTTAAAGACCCTGGAAGTGATAGA
>BTTF01000057.1:0-14395 GCA_036244995.1 bacterium
TACTGATATTGCAAGAAACTTTAAGAAAGATGAGAAGCGCATGGAGCATAGCGCATAGCGCATGGCGTTAAAGACAAAGCGTTAAGAATCCCGCGTCCTGCACGCTATGCGCTATGCCCTTTGCGTCTTCTTATCTTTAAACGCTATGCGCTATGCTCCATGCGTCTTATCCTTAAACGCTTTGCCCTTTTACAACTCGTCAGGGTTCAAATCCCGCATGGTCGGCAATTCCGAGAGGTCCTTGAGCCCGAAATGCTGAAGGAACTCCCTGGAGGTCCCGTAAATGAGAGGCCGGCCCGGTACCTCTTTCTTTCCCACAATTCTGATAAACCGTCTTTCGAGCAGACTCTTTATAACACCGTCGGAATTGACCCCCCGCAGTTGCTCAAGCTCTGCCTTTGTAATGGGCTGTCTGTAAGCCACAATGGAAAGGGTTTCAAGGGCTGCTATCGAGAGTTTCTGTGGTGTTGTGGCCTTGAGCTTCTTAATCCATTGTGAATACTCCGGGTTTGATACCATCTGGTACCCCTCTGCAACTTCAACCAGGAGTATGCCTCCTTTCCGGTTCCTGTATTCAGCCATAAGCTCATTCAGCAAAAAGCTTATCTCTCCTGTAGAGAGCTCTGTTATCTTCTGGAGGTCTTTCAGGTTAAGGGGAGTTCCCGAAATAAAGAGTACTGACTCTAAAAGAGCCCTTTTCTGTTCCTTTTCCATAGGTTCCTTGTCCTTGGTTATTTTTGAGGCTGATAACGTGCATTTATTCTATCATAAAGGCGTTCATTTTGAGTCACAAATACCGATATATCCTCTGTAACGGGGAGACCGGAAAGCCCTTTATTCATAAGGGCTATCCGGTGTTTTTGGTCACATGCACTTCTTGTTTTTTTCTGACTGATGATGCTATATTGATTACGGCTCGTGTATGTTATCCCTGATAAGTTTTACGCCCCGCATTTTTTTGCGGGGGTAGTTTCGCTAACATATCTGTTGAAAATCCTCTTGAGAGAACACCTTAATAAGTACGTAACTGTACTTCCGGGTTTTAGGGGCAAAGCCCGGATATTTTCTTTTTTATTCCCCTCCTGTATCAGAGTGCGAAGTTACAGGAATTGATCAGGTCGGCAATACTGCTTCATCAGGAGGTATAGTATGAGAAAGATAATAAAGATTGTCATTATTGGTGTGGGAAACTGTGCCAGCTCCCTGATGCAGGGTATTTACTATTACAGGAACAAGACAGTGGAGGATGTTGCAGGTCTTATGCACTGGGATATTGGTGGTTATAATCCCGGTGACATTGAGGTTGTTGCTGCAATTGATATTGACAGGAGAAAGGTTGGCAGAGATGTGAGCGAGGCAATCTTTGCCCTTCCTAACTGTACCTCCGTATTTCAGAAAGATATCCCCGTAACCGGTGTAAAAGTAGTCATGGGGAGGGTGCTTGACGGTATTGCCCCACACATGAAGGAGTATTCCGGAGATGAAACCTTTCTGCTTTCAGATATGCCGGAGGCTGATATTGTGAAGGTGATGAGAGAGAGTGGAGCTGAGATTGCCTTAAACTATCTCCCTGTAGGGTCGGAGGCGGCGGCCAAATATTATACCGAATGCTGTCTTGAGGCCGGGGTAGCCTTTATTAACTGTATGCCTGTTTTTATTGTCTCTGACCGTAAATGGGCAGACAGGTTCAGCCGGAAAGGTATTCCGGCAGTAGGGGATGATATAAAGGCCCAGATCGGCGCTACAATAACCCACCGGACACTGACAAAACTCTTTTCAGACAGGGGAGTCAGGCTTGAACGGACTTACCAGCTCAATACAGGTGGTAACACGGATTTTCTCAATATGCTGGCACGTGACAGGCTCAGGTCAAAAAAAGTATCAAAAACAGAGGCTGTACAGTCAGTGCTTTCAGAACCCCTGGATCCAAAGAACATCCATATAGGCCCTTCCGATTATATCCCATGGCTCAAGGATAACAAGGTCTGTTTTCTCAGGATGGAAGGGAAGACGTTTGGTGGTGTTCCGATGGAGCTGGAGCTGAGGCTGTCGGTGGAGGACTCTCCAAACTCTGCCGGTTGTGCAATTGATGCAATAAGATGCTGCAAGCTGGCGATAGAGAAAAAGACAGGCGGGCCTCTTACATCAATTTCAGCCTATACCATGAAACACCCGCCGCAGCAGTTTCCCGACAATACAGCAAGGAAGATGGTTGAAGAGTTTATCTCGGGTGAACGTGAGCGCTGATCGGTTTACAAGGACAGTATGAATCCTGAAATTATGAAATACGAAATTGGCGCGCCCAGGAGGATTTGAACCCCCAACCTACGGATTCGTAGTCCGACGCTCTATCCAGTTGAGCTATGGGCGCATTGTTTTAGATTGCTTGAGATCATGAAGCCACAGGGGACAAAAAACTATAGAACTATAAATATTAGCAATTCTTCCGGGCCATTGTCAATTTGTTTGCTTTAGTAAAGAACCGGTCTGCTTTTAACCCTGAACCTGGTTTATAATCGCTGGTCCCGGGTCTAAACTATCTTCATGCTTATATCAACAGATGGGGCAGAGTGGGTCAGTGCCCCAACAGAGATAAAGTCTACACCTGTAAGGGCTATTCCGCGTACGTTGTCAATGCTTACACCCCCTGATGCCTCAAGAAGTGGCGAGGGTCTGTGTTCATGAGTAATTCTTACAGCCTCCTTCATCAGCTCAACGGACATATTATCAAGCATGATGATATCCGCCCCTGTATGCAGTGCCTCCGTCAGTTCTTCAATGTTCTTTACCTCAACCTCAATCTTCATCAGGTGATGGGCCTTTCCCCCGACACTTTCAACTGCGTTTTTAATCCCCCCCGCTGCCATTATATGGTTATCCTTGATGAGAATCCCGTCGTAAAGACCAAAACGGTGATTATGTCCACCTCCTGTTCTGACGGCGTATTTTTCAAGGTATCTCATGTTTGGGCTTGTCTTTCTTGTATCCACAATACGGGCTCCCGTGTCATTTATGAGCTTCACAAAGCTGTTTGTCAGGGTGGCAATGCCGGAGAGTCTCTGCATTATATTAAGCGCCAGTCTCTCACCCGTCAGCAGTCCTGCAGTCGGGCCTATCAGGGAGGCTATGACCGCTCCTTCTTTTAGCGGGTTTCCGTCGGACAGGATTTCTTTTAAGCTTATCCCCGGGTCTGTTATATTAAAGACCTCCCTGGCAAACGGCAGGCCCGAGAGGATAAAGTCCTCTTTTGCAAGGATAACGGCCTCTGAGACGTGATTATCCGGGATAATAAATTCGGTTGTAAGGTCACCATGGCCTAAATCCTCATTCAGGGCATGAATGAGAAATTCTCTGACCGAACTATATACATAATGCACTATATTCCCCTCTTTTCGTTCTAACGGTACCCTGTCGTCTCTCTGAGGCCGGGAGGTTCATTAAAACTAAGCTTATCTATTCTTCAGGAGTGACAGAAATCCAATGAGTCCACCTATAACTGCACCAAGCGAAAGGGTTGACTTCCAGTCAAAAACAGTCTGCACATTTCCCTGTACTTTACCGGCGAGCAGGAAGATACTCCTTGTGTTGTCAGCCTTGATATCCCGGGCTGCAATGACACAGGATGCGCTCTGTTTCATTTCAGCATTTCCCCTTGATACGATCAGCGGTGCAAAGGATGATTCCACGGAGGTGTTGCTGCCGGAAGTGATAATGCTTATGCTCTGGTTAACCCTGACATCTCCACCCTTGATAAGACATGCCGCTCCCTGTGTTACCTCAACCCTCTCACCATCAATGCTGAGGGCCCCAACCTGTTGTAACTCCACATGTCCACCCTCTACAGACCTGACGGTGCTCTGTACAACATTTACAAATTCAGCATCTATAAGACTGAGGTCTTTCTTTTCAACATCCCTCTTTTTTTCACTCATTATCTTTCCCCCCGAGCTCTTGCAGTTTATTTATACTCTCGATAATCCTCTCCTTTTTTTGCATAAACTCATTATACTTTATTTTCTCTTTCTCAACAACATTCCTTGGTGCCTTTCTTATGAAATCTTCATTGAGAAGCTTCCTGTCAAGAGACGAAATGGATTGATCGACCTTTTGCATATCCTTCCTGAGTCTTTTGGTTTCCGCATCGACATTCAACAGCCCTTCGAGCGGGACATAAACCTCAAGGTGGTCCCTGACCGAAGTGGCAACTCCCTTTCCTTTTGTAACATCCGTCCCTATGCTGAGTTCCCTGGTCTTTGCAAGTTTGCTTATATACAGAGAGTTTCCGGCAAGTATTTCCTCTATTTCCTTATTGTAGGGTCTGACGAGTACGAAGAGCTCAAGAGACGGTGGTATGTTTAATTCACCGCGAATCGTCCTGATTCCTGTAATAGCCTCCATAATATAGGACATCTTTTCCTCGGCCTCAATATCTCTTTCCTTATAATAGGGGAACGGACTGAGCATGATACTATCCCCCTTGTGGGGAATTGTCTGCCAGACCTCCTCTGTAACAAACGGCATAAATGGATGCAGCAGCCGGAGAGAGCCTTCGAGGATATAAAGCAGGCATTTCAGTGTTGCCCTCCGGAGTGCGTCATTGTTTGTATTATTATAAATAACGGGTTTTGAGAGTTCTATGTACCAGTCACAGAATTCATGCCAGATGAATTGATAGATTGAAGTGGCTGCATCGTTGAACCTGTATTCCGTCAGGGCAGCGTTAATGTCGTCCGAAGTTTTTGCAAGCCTGCTCAGTATCCATCTTCCCGGGGCATCAAGGTCTTCCTGCCAGTTGTTCCCGTTTGATGGTAATGCTTCTTCTCCCGCTATATTCGTATTTATAAACCTCGAAGCGTTCCATAGCTTGTTAATGAAATTCTTGTATCCCTCAACCCTCTCCTCCGAGAATTTTATATCCCTTCCCTGTGCGGCAAAGGCTGTAAGTGTGAACCTGAAGGCATCTGCCCCGTATTTATCAATCAATATGAGCGGATCAATTACATTACCCTTTGACTTGCTCATCTTCTGTCCCTTCATATCCCTGACGAGTGCATGGATATAAACATCTCTGAACGGTACGTCATCCATAAATTTCAGGCCCATCATTATCATCCTTGCAACCCAGAAGAATAGTATATCGAATCCTGTAATCAGTACATTGGTGGGATAGAATGCCTCAATATCCTCTGTCTTCTCAGGCCAGCCAAGGGTGGAAAAGGGCCAAAGGGCAGATGAAAACCAGGTGTCCAGTACATCAGGGTCGCGTAGCAGTTCCTTGCTGCCGCAAAACGGACATTCTCCGGGGTCCTGTCTTGAACATATCGGTGTTACGGATTTATCTATCTTGACCGTATTGGCATTTTTCATAATATCTTCAGGAGCGAGGCCTCTCAGCCTTAATTCCGTGTATGTTCCGGCCTGAACGCTGTCACCGCCAACATTCAGGGGCTTGTGGAAACTTATATATATGAGGTCTCCATGGTGTTGTCCTTCCTCTGTCCTGCAGTAAGGGCAATACCAGACGGGTATTTGATGACCCCACCATATCTGTCTGGATATGCACCAGTCTCTTATGTTTTCCATCCAGGCATAATAGCTGTTTGCCCAGCCCTCGGGTATAATCTGAATCCTTTCGTCCCGTACAGCCTTTATTGCGTCTTCGGCAAGTTCCTTGACATTTACATACCACTGTACTGTTGAGAAGGGTTCAATTATTGTCTTGCACCTGTAACAGTGTCCAACGGAGTGGACGTGTTTTTGTTCTTTCTCGATAAGGTCGAGTTCCTTTAAATCCTCAATTACCTTTTTTCTGCATTCATACCTGTCAAGTCCGGCATACTTTTTCCCTGCAGTATCCGTCATTGTTCCGTCTTCGGCAATAACCGTGATAAAGGGGAGGTTAGGGGTCTGCCTTCTGGCCATTGCCTCGTCATTAAAGTCATGCGCAGGGGTGACCTTTACAGCTCCGGTGCCGAACCGGGGGTCTACCATCTCATCTGCAATTATGGGGATTTCCCGTCTTGTCAGTGGGAGTTTGATCCTCTTGCCTATAAAGTCTTTATACCTGCCGTCTTCCGGGTGTACGGCTACGGCACTGTCGCCAAGCATGGTCTCAGGCCTTGTAGTGGCCACTACTATGTATCCGCTGTTGTCGGTCAGGGGGTAACGTATGTATATGAGCTTTCCCTCAAGGTCTTCATGTTCCACCTCAAGATCGGAAAGAGCCGTATGACACCTTGGGCACCAGTTGATCAGCCGGAGGTCCCTGTAGATCAGACCATCCTGAAAGAGTCTCACAAAGACTTCCCTGACAGCCTCTGAAAGCCCCTCGTCGAGTGTGAACCTCTGTCTTGACCAGTCACAGGAGGCGCCCAGACGCTTGAGCTGGTTGATTATCCTCTCCCCATAGTCCTCCTTCCACTGCCACACCTTCCGTATGAATTCCTTTCTGCCAAGGGTAAAACGGTCAATTCCCTCTTTTGCCAGTTCTCTCTCTACTACATTCTGTGTTGCGATGCCGGCATGGTCGGTTCCCGGCAGCCACAATGCCCTGTAGCCATGCATTCTTTTCCACCGGATAAGTATATCCTGAAGGGTTGCGTTAAGGGCGTGTCCCATATGTAAAGAGCCCGTGACATTCGGAGGAGGGATTACTATACTGTATGCCTCTCCGTCCGGGTTTACCTCCGGCTTGAAAAATCCTTTCTTTTCCCAGAGTTCATACCATTTCATCTCGTCTTCGAACCTGTAGTTCTTCTCAAGCTCACTCATATCAAAAGCTCCTGTTCCTGTTATTTCGATAGAAAATTTGTTTCAGCATGATTGTGCCCTGTACTGTATTCTTTTATTTGTTAAGAGCGGTCTGGTTTTTAACAACTCAAGGTTATCTCTGAATAAATCCTTATTACAGAAGATGTATTGGGTGGGGAAAATTATATATTTTTTTGTCCCTTACGTCAAGGGGGGGCGAGAAAAGAATTCGGGATTCAGGCATCACTTGCAGCGTTTAAGACAGTGTTTATGTTTTAAAATTCACGGGTTAAGATAACGCTATTTTTATAGTACCGACTTAATCTCCTCGACCTCCCTGGTAATAATGGTCTCGGCAAGGTCAGGGACGGTTTCCCATATAATCTTTTCAACCTGCTGCTTTAACGAGGAACCTATCTCTTCCATCATATTACTGACGGTCTCTTCTATGAGTCGGGGGGCGGTATCAAGTATTATCTTCTCTATTGCCGGCTTCATGAGGTTGTTGACGCTGTCCAGCATAATAGCCTGCATATCAATAGACTCCAGCATTTCTTTCATCCGCTCCTCAACAGAAGATGTAAGGGCTGTATAGAACTCATTGCTGTCAAGTGAATTTACCGCCTCTGATATCCTTTCTTCAGCAATAGTCCTGAACATGGCCTTCATCTCTTCTGTTGCCGGGAGCGGAACCGCCTGTTCCTGTCTTTCTGTTTCAACTGTCGACCTGTCTCCGGTCAGGGACTGCTCTTCACCTTTTATCTCTTCCAGGGTTTCATCGTCTTCTTCAAAAGTCAGCTCTTCTTCTAGGGCAAATGTATCCTCGGAGGGTTCCAGAGAAGGTTCCATGACCAATTCCTCTTTTTCCCACTCCTCTTCCGACTCTGTTTCAGGAATTTCAACCGTTTCAGCAGTTTCCGGGGTTCCAATTGCTTCGGCAGTTTCAACGGTTTCGCCTTCACTTAGTTCAAACTCCTCTTCAAGTGTCTCGGCTACACCTTCTTCTTCTTCCAGCATCTCCTTTTCTGCAAATATTGCGTTTATCTTGCTGATAAGCTCCCGGGATTCAAAGGGTTTTACAATATAATCATCAGCCCCGGCCTCTTTTAACAGGTCTTCATCTATCGGTTCAAAGGCCCCGGCAAGGAGAATAACTGGAATGTCCCTTGTGTACTCATCCCCCTTGATCTTTTCACATAACTGATAGCCGTTCATCTTAGGCATCTCAATATCTGCAAGGACTATATCCGGCATGAATTCTTTTATTACAGCCCAGGCATGTTCTCCGTCTCCAACCGATTTGATCTCAAAACCTTCATCAGCGAGTATAAGTTCGACGACCTTCTGAATAGTTATACTGTCATCAGCCAAAAGCAGTTTTTTGCTCATATCCCACCTCATTGTTAACGGACCTATCCCGTTTAGTTTTTATTTTGAGGAATCACTTGCAAAACGACATAACCCACCATTTATTGATTATCGATGCTTAAACACACTAACAAAATTTTATTGTTAATGGCAAGAAAAGTCAAGTATTTTAAAATATCATCAAGAAATTTTAATATATCAGTTATGGATGCGGCCTTATTAAATGAATTGCTTCAGAAGGTAAAAGAGGGAACCTTGTCACCTGAGACGGCGTTGGAGAAATTAAGGTCCCTGCCGTTCGAGGCTATTGATTCCTCTCATGTTGACCATCACAGGGCATTAAGACAGGGTATTCCCGAGGTGGTCTTTGCCGAAGGGAAGACCGTAGATGAGGTTCTGAAGATATCAAGGGCGATCTATAAAAAGAGCAAAAAACTGCTCATAACAAGGGTGGATGAGGATATCCGTAAAGCCCTCCGCATCAGAGGGGCCAAGTACTATCCTCGTTCCAGGGTCATAATGGCTGGGGGAATAAAATCCGGCAGCGGTCTTGTCCTCGTTGTTACAGCAGGGACATCGGATATTGCAGTGGCTGAGGAGGCCTCGCTCACGGCCTCTTTTCTCGGCAGCAGGGTTGAGACGGTTTATGATGTCGGTGTAGCAGGTATACACAGGTTATTTGCATACATGGACCTCATCAGGGAGGCAAGGGTGATAGTGGTTGTAGCAGGTATGGAGGGAGCTCTTCCCTCTGTGGTGGGAGGTATTGCAGACAGCGTTGTTATCGGAGTGCCTGCATCAACAGGTTACGGCACTTCCTTTGGGGGGCTTACAGCACTATTTGCAATGCTCAACTCCTGTGTCCCGGGGATTGCGGTTGTTAATATTGATAACGGCTTTGGGGCTGGATGTCTTGCACACAGGATAAATACAGGGACTAAGTGATGAAAAGTTGAACTTTCCGGCAGGAATTGTTTTAAATATCCCTATGGTGGAACAGACCCCCCTTATGAAACAGTATTTCAGTATAAAGCAGGAACATGCCGACGCCATACTGTTCTTTCGCCTTGGTGATTTTTACGAGATGTTCGGTGAGGATGCCCGTGTGGCCTCCTCCGTCCTCTCAATAGCCCTCACAACGCGTGACAGGGGAAAGGAAAGTCCCACTCCCATGTGCGGAGTCCCTCATTTTGCTGCCGAGGCCTATATAACCAGGCTGATAAATGCAGGTTACAAGGTTGCCGTCTGTGAACAGGTTGAAGACCCAAAAGAGGCAAAGGGGATTGTAAGAAGAGAGGTTGTCAGGGTCATCACTCCGGGTACGCATACACCTGAAAACCCCAAGGAGAACAATTTTATACTCAGTTTTTATCCTGACGGAAAGGTCCACGGCATCTCGGTAGCAGACCTTTCAACAGGTGAATTCTTCCTTTACGAAACCGACCGTCCGGTTGAGGACGAAATCCAGAGGTTTGAACCAAAGGAGATCCTCTGCCCCTCACACCTCAAAGGTCATTTCCACTACCTCGATACACTGAACAGCTATTTTACAACCTATTATGAGGACTGGTTTTTTGACTACTCCGAGGCATACAGGAAGATGCTTGAACATTTTAAGGTCTATTCCCTTGAAGTCTTCGGCTGTGAAGAGATGAAGGCAGCCGTATCCTCCTCCGGAGCGCTAATTAACTATCTCACGGAAAACCAGAAGGGTGCTGTTGTACTCCGGAAACCTGCTGTGCTCAAGCAGGGTGAGTATATGTTCCTTGATTCCGTTACCAAGAGGAATATCGAACTGATACATAACATGAGAGACGGATCATCAGAGGGGACCCTGCTCAAAATACTGGATGAAACATTAACGCCGATGGGCGGAAGGTTCCTCAGAAATGCCATATTAAAACCCCTTGTCAACATAGAAGGCATCAGAGACCGTCATGAGGCCGTTGAAAACCTTATAGAGGGCTATGAACTGCAGGAGACCCTGAGAACCTATCTCAGGCAGGTTCAGGACCTTGAGAGGCTCTCCACAAGGGTGCTCCAGCGCAGTGCAAACGCCCGTGACCTTATTGCAATCAGGACGTCAGTGGCATGTCTTCCTGAAATAAGAGGTGCCCTTAAGAAGGCCCACTCCCCGCTCCTCGGGAAAATTTCCGGTGATGTGGAGGATTTCAGCGGGTTAAAAGACCTGATTGAGCGGGCAATTAATGATGCTCCGCCTAACGGCCTGAAAGACGGCGGGATAATAAAGTCCGGCTACAGGCAGGATGTGGATGAATTCAGGGAGATGTCCACAAAGGGGAAGGACTACATCTCGGGGCTTGAGATGAAGGAGAAGGAATCAACAGGTATATCGTCACTGAAGATCGGTTATAACAGGGTTTTTGGTTATTATCTTGAGGTTACAAAATCAAACCTTCATATGGTGCCTGAACATTACATCAGAAAGCAGACCCTTGTGGGGGCCGAGAGGTATGTAACCCCGGAATTAAAGGAATACGAAAACAGGGTGCTCGGGGCTGAGGAGAGGCTCAAGGCCCTTGAGTATGAAGTCTTTATGGAAGTGCTCGAAGAGGTTGCTCTTTCTATTGAGGACCTTCTCGGGACTGCACAGGCGATAGGAGAGCTTGACTTCCTTCTCTCCCTTGCAGTGACTGCAAGAAGATACAACTATAAAAGACCCCTGATTGACAGCACGGGAAGACTTGAAATCACAGATGGAAGGCATCCCGTGCTTGAGAGGGGCGCCTCTGATGAGAAGTTTATCCCGAACAACGCTTATGTTGACACGGAAGACCACAGGCTCCTGATCATAACAGGCCCGAACATGGCGGGTAAATCAACGTACATGAGGCAGGTTGCACTGATTGTGCTGATGGCACAGGTCGGCTCGTTTGTCCCTGCTGCAGAGGCCAAAATAGGGGTTGTGGACAGGATATTTACAAGGATCGGGGCCTCGGATTACCTTGCAAAGGGGCAGAGCACGTTTATGGTAGAAATGATAGAGACCGCAAACATACTTTATAATGCAACGAAAGAGAGCCTCATAATACTCGACGAGGTGGGCAGGGGGACGAGCACCTTTGATGGAATAAGCATAGCCTGGGCAATAGCAGAGCATATAGCAAACGAGATTGGTGCAAGGACCCTCTTTGCAACCCATTATAATGAGCTGACAGAGCTTGGAATTACACTGTCCGGAGTCAAAAACTACAATATCTCCGTCAAGGAGTGGGGTGATGAGATAATATTTCTGAGAAAGATCGAGCGGGGCCCTGCCGACAAGAGCTACGGAATTCAGGTGGCACGCCTGGCGGGGTTGCCTGAGCCTGTGGTAAACAGGGCAAAGGAGGTGCTGAATAATCTTGAAAAATCGGAATTCACCGAATTCGGCACCCCGAGGGTTATGGGCAGGAATACCCGCAAAAAGGCGTCCCAGCTTGACCTGTTTTCAGTAAACTATGAGCCGATTGTAAATAAACTCCTCGGCATTGACGCCTCATCCCTGACCCCTGATGAGGCAGTAAAGCGTCTGCTTGAAATCCGGAAGATGGCGGAAGACCTTCGATAAGGGTTTGAAATGACATTGTTTTACGGAAGATTACCGAACAGTGAGCTTGATTTTTAGTCATTTCTATGATATTGTATATTAGCAATGTTTTGAATAAAATACATTTGTCAGTTAAATCTTTATGACTAAAAAAGGATTATGGGAAATATACTAATCAATCAATCGGTAGCTATCCTCTGCGACGGGAATAATATTGAACGGAGCATCCATGAGCTCTCCAAATCAAAAAATACAATGATCAATTTCGACAAACTGATACCGAAACTGCTTAATGACAGGGGATTGAACAGACTGCTTTATTTTCGGGAAGGCAAGTCCATTTCTTCCAAATTCGCTGAAAGACTGCACGAAAATTATTATGGCTCGGTTCTCCCGTGTCACAAGTCAGCCGATATTCCCCTTTCCATCAAGGCAACACAACTTGCCTCAAAGGTTGATACCATTATCATTATGTCGGGCGATGCGGATTTTGTAGACCTGGTTACGCATCTGAAAGGGGAGGGCGTAAGGGTTGAAATTGCTGCTGTAAGAAAAACAACCGCCAAGATATTAATTGAAGAAGCAGACTATTTTCATGAGATAACCAGGGAAGACTGGTTTATATACAAGGCACCGAGAAAGACAAAACAAAAAAGACCTGACAGTTCACAAGGATAGGCTTTAGACAGGATAATGGCGGTTATTAATCAAAAGAGATTTCATTAAAAAAGTATCCTGAATATCCTGTAAATCCTGTCTAAAATATTTCGCTATTCCAGTCTGAACATACATGATCATGCCGCTTTAAAGCAGATACAGGAGTGCAGGTCATAAAGAAACACACCTCCTGTACCTGCTCTAATCAAACTGACCTTATTTCAAGATTAATACCTGTAGTAGTCAGGCTTGAACGGCCCTGTCCTGGGAATACCGAGATACTCGGACTGGGCATCGGTAAGCGTGGTCAGCTTCACACCCAACTTCTTCAGATGCAACTGTGCAACCTTTTCATCCAGATGCTTTGGGAGCACATATACCTTGTTTTCATAATTGTCAGGGTTGTTCCAGAGCTCCATCTGAGCCATAACCTGGTTCGTAAAACTGTTTGACATGACAAAAGAAGGATGACCCGTGGCACATCCCAGGTTTACAAGGCGCCCTTCGGCAAGTATTGTTATGGCCTTGCCCTCAGGCCAGATTACCTGATCAACCTGCGGCTTTATATTTACCCTCTTAAGCGATGGATCGTTAAAGACCGAGGCAACATCAATCTCTATATCAAAATGCCCAATGTTACAGACTATGGCCTGGTCCTTCATCACATCCATATGCTGCCTGCAGATAACATCCTTGCAGCCCGTAGTGGTAACGAATATATCCGCAATAGGTGCGGCATCCTCCATGGTAACAACTTCGTAGCCCTCCATGGCAGCCTGAAGCGCACATATCGGGTCTATCTCGGTAATAAGAACCCTGGCACCCTGACCCCTTAAAGACTGGGCACATCCCTTGCCGACATCACCATAACCGGCTACAACCGTTATCTTGCCGGCTATCATTACATCAGTGGCCCGCTTTATCCCGTCAAGCAGGGACTCACGGCAGCCATATAGATTGTCAAACTTCGATTTTGTGACGGAATCATTTACATTAAAGGCAGGACAGCCAAGAGCGCCTTCACGCATCATTTCATAAAGACGATGAACTCCGGTAGTCGTCTCCTCGGAAATACCGCGAATTTCCTTCAGATACTCCGGATAACGGGTGTGAACAATCTGGGTAAGATCCCCGCCGTCATCAAGAATCATGTTAAGCGGTTTTCCATCAGGCCATAAAAGCGTCTGCTCTATACACCAGTCATATTCTTTCTCGCTTTCTCCCTTCCATGCAAATACCGGAATACCACGGGCTGCTATGGCTGCCGCAGCATGATCCTGTGTTGAAAATATATTGCATGATGACCAGCGGACCTCAGCGCCTAACTCAATCAAAGTCTCAATCAATACGGCGGTCTGTATCGTCATATGGAGACACCCTGCTATCCGTGCTCCACTGAGTGGCTTTTCCTGTCCGTATTCCTGACGAAGCGCCATCAAACCAGGCATTTCGGTTTCGGCAATGGATATCTCCTTTCTTCCCCATTCGGCAAGGGTAATATCCGCCACCTTGAAATCCTCAACAACAATTTTGTCCTCAATCATTTGCTTTAAAACCTCCTGAATATTATAAAGTATCGTAACTGCCTGTCCCGGCTGGTTGGGCTCGCGGAGAGCCGGTTTCTGTATTACCGGTACATAGTATTATCAGGTTTTCAGCCAACAATTGCAAGTAAACGAGTGAATATTTGATGCCCAAAAACTTTTCCTTCCTCGTTCCGTTACTCCTGATAAGGCCGGGGGGCAAGGATTTTCACCTCCATCAAGAGGGGATTAAGGGATGTGTTCCTTAACTTGATTCGGGATTCAGAATAAAAATCTCCCCATTGCCCCTCTTTGGAAAAGGGAGGTTATGAGACTTTTATTAAATTAGCAGAAGCACCAGTCTAAGGCGGCGCAAATATATTGAGGAAGCCTGCGGCAAAACTGTGAATTTCCGCCATAGGTGGGATTTTAGACTCCTGAAAGTGGTCTCGTGTTGCTGGGACGCAACAAGGTTTTCTGCAATGTTATCAACATAGCTTTCTTCTCCGTCAATAGTTTTGCATGGTGAGTAACAACGAAAGTCTCT
>BTTF01000058.1:0-14083 GCA_036244995.1 bacterium
CTTGCAAAGCAGCAGGCAATAAGGACATCCGACATTGCGGACATAAAGGTCGTTGCTTTCACAAGGGGAAAAGAACCGGACACACAAACAATAGAGCTCTCACGAAAGAAAAAGATCACCCTTCTTATCACACCTTACTCAATGTTTACCGCCTGTGGTAAACTATATGAAAAGGGCCTCAGGTGTTGTCCTGAATAAAAAGCAGACGCGTATTTTAGAGTATTTAGATGATCCCCCTTATCAGGGGGGAAATAAAGGGCAGTCCGTTTTCAGATGAAGATGAAGATAGATAAAACCTATGAAGGCAGTTTTCATATCGTAGGAGGAGACTTCAGCCGGGCTGGTGAGGCATCCACTGAACTCAAAACCATCCTGTTAAGCGTCGGGGTTGAAGATGAAATTGTCAGGAGGATTGCTATTGCCACATTTGAGGCAGAAATGAACATTATAATATATGCCCCGGCAGGTATCCTCAGGTACAGTATATCCCCGGAAGAGATACGGATAATTGCAGAGGACATGGGCCCCGGGATTGAGGATATTGAATTGGCAATGCAGGAGGGTTACTCTACTGCACCGGACTGGGTAAGAGAGATGGGGTGGGGTGCAGGCATGGGACTGCCGAATATGAAAAAAAACGCCGATATCTTCAGGATAGACTCTGTTGTCGGTGAGGGCACTACAGTTGAGATGATAATTAAACCATGAAACTAAAGGAAATAGCACAGATATTATCTCTTAAACCACTCACCCCTGCCGGGGGGCTTGAACGAGAGGTAAGCGGTGCCTATGTTGGCGACCTCCTGAGTGATGTGATGGCAAACGCCGGGGAGGGGAACATCTGGATAACACTCCAGACACACGTTAATATTGTAGCTGTGGCAGTCTTCAAAAATCTTTCTGCAATTCTAATAGTTAACGGCCGGATGCCGGATGCCGATACCATGGACAAGGCGGTTTCAGAGGATATCCCAATACTGCTTATCGGCAAATCAGCCTTTGAGACTGCAGGCAAGCTATACCAGATTCTAAATGCTCAGAACTTACAGGGCTGACCTCCATATTCACACCTGTTTGTCTCCATGCGCTGAACTTGATATGACTCCGGCAAGGGTGGTATCAACAGCCGTTGAAAAGGGGTTGGACATCATTGCAGTCACTGACCATAACACTGCAGAAAACATACCATCTGTCATAAAGGTGGACAACGGGATAACGGTTATCCCTGGCATGGAGTTGACAACTGCTGAAGAGGCCCATATCCTTGCCCTATTCCCCGACATGGAGTCTGTCATGAGACTTCAGAAGATTGCCTACAATGACCTCCCACTGACCGGCAACAAACGTATACTTTATGAACAGGTTGTTGTCAATGAAAAGGATGAGGTCCTCAGGTTTAATGACCGGGTACTTATGGGGGCCACAGGGCTTGGAGTCAAAGAGGCCATCGGCATTATACATGACCTTGGCGGTATCACCGTTGCCTGTCACATTGACAGGGAGGCATTCAGTATCCTGACACAACTGGGCTTTATCCATGATTCCCTGAAGTTTGATGCACTTGAGATTTCTTTCAGGACAGACAGGAAGAGGGCCTTAAAAATATTCGACATATACAAGAGATATCCCTGGATCACCTCATCTGACGCCCACTACGTTTCGGACATCGGTCGTGCTGCCACAGAATTTATAATGAATGAGCCCTCATTTGAAGAGATTGTCCTTGCCTTATCAGGAAATGAGGGCAGGGAGGTAAGGTTCTGAGATGCAGGACATCTCCATGCATATACTCGATATTGCCCTGAACTCAATTGATGCCGGCGCAAACAGGATAGTTATATCGATTGAAGAAGATACAAGAGGCGACATCCTCAGACTGACTATAAAAGACAACGGCATTGGGATGGATAAAGAGACCCTCAAGAGGTTAACAGACCCCTTTTTCACAACAAAAGGGAAAAAAACAGGGCTTGGCATTTCACTGCTTGCACAGGCAGCCCGTGAGACCGGCGGTAACATTACTGTTCATTCCGAACCCGGCAATGGAACCACCCTTCAGGCCACCTTCTCCCTGAACCACATTGACAGAAAACCCCTTGGTGACCTAACATCTACAATAGTGGCACTTATTGCCGGGAACCCTGATATTAACCTCATATTCAAATACAGGATCGACAATAA
The DNA here is from genome assembly GCA_036244995.1 of bacterium. Lineage (GTDB taxonomy): Bacteria > Nitrospirota > Thermodesulfovibrionia > Thermodesulfovibrionales > JdFR-85 > BMS3Bbin07. The sequence continues at coordinate 2,182 of BTTF01000058.1, forward strand.
TGAGTATATACTCAATACCGCTGAGATTAAGAGACAGCTCGGTGAGGTACCCATAAATTGTCCAGGGGCACTCTCTGTACTGAGGAAAGATATATCTGAAGGGATAAAAAACCTGGGGAAAGGAGGAAAACATGAGCAAGGGGAGGGTTCTTGTAATAGATGATGAGGCTATAGTCAGGATAAGTTGCCAGAGGGTGTTAACGCCGGAAGGCTATGATGTAGTGGCAACCTCACGTGGAGATGAGGCAATAGAATTGCTTGAAAACGAGCACTTCGATGTAGTCCTGACAGACCTTAAAATGCCCGATATGGATGGCTTTGAAGTGCTGAAGATCATAAAAGAGCGATGGCCGGACATCCAGGTAATAATCATCACGGGTTACGGAACAATAAGCACAGCGGTCGAGGCAATAAAATTAGGGGCCTTCGAATATATAGAAAAACCCTTCACACCGGAAGACATATTGCGGGTGGTCACAAAGGCAAAGCAGGACAAAGGCTTCTAAGATTACTTTCCAGCTCTTTTTTTGCAGCTCATGGTTAAACTGTGTTAAAATAATAAGTTATATGTATACAACTACAACTATTGTACAGGACAGGGGGGACACTCAGGGAGATTTAAGGCAGAACCTGTTAAGACAGGATGCCCGTAAAAAAATCCCATCCTGAAATTTGAACGCGGATGAGACACAAAAGATATGCCATAGGTGCAGATATAGGCGGAACCAATCTGAGGGTTGCTCTGGTGAACAGGGAAGGAGAGATAGTGGAGCGGGTCAAAACCTCATCCACCGGGAATATCTTTGATTCACTCGTCTCTGCTATCGACAGGTTTTACTCAGCCGATGTAGCGGGAATAGGGATTGGTGTGGCGGGTGTTATCGAGAGAGAGAAGGGCATTGTAAAACGGTCTCCAAACCTCCCCTCTGTTGAAGGAATAGGCTTTATAGATGGCATCAGAGAGAGATTCTCCCTGCCTGTTTATATCGAAAACGATGCCAATGCAGCAGCTCTGGGAGAAAGATGGGCAGGGGCCGGCAGGGAGTATAAGACCTTTGTCCTCTTCACTCTGGGAACAGGCATAGGCGGCGGTGTTATTTATGACGGACATCTGCTGGATATTGCCGCTGAGCTCGGACACATCAGCATAGAGGCAGAGGGGGTTCGATGCCCTTGTGGAAATAATGGGTGCCTCGAGGCATATGCATCTGCCAGGGCGATGACAGAAAGGGCGGTTGAGTTGATTGAAAACGGGACCGAAAGCCTGATGAAGGGCTGCTGTGAGGGAAACGTATACAAAATCTCCCCTGAAGATATTTACAGCTATGCCCTTGAAGGAGACAACCTGGCAAGGGAGACACTGAAGACGGCCGGCAGATACCTCGGTGTAGGGATTGCCGGTGCAATTAATATCTTCAGCCCTGAAGCCGTCATCCTTGCCGGAGGACTTACAGGGGCCTGGAACATATACATAGAGACTGCGATCAAAGAGGCATCAAAAAGGGCCTTCCCTGAACTATCAGGGTCCACAAAAATACTTCCATCGTTACTGAAAGATGATGCCGGGGTGATTGGGGCAGCCTGCCTGGTATTTGATAAAACCAAAAGCTGATGACTGAATATATCAGAAATTTTTCAATAATAGCACATATCGACCACGGCAAATCCACACTGGCCGACAGGTTACTTGAATTCACAGGTGCGCTTACGGAAAGGGAGATGTCGGAGCAGGTTCTGGACTCCATGGACCTTGAGAAGGAGAGGGGAATAACCATCAAGGCCCATGCCGTAAGACTGTCCTACAGGGCAAAAGACGGTGAAACCTATATCCTCAATCTCATAGATACACCCGGACACGTGGATTTCTCTTATGAAGTCTCCCGCAGCCTTGCCTCCTGTGAGGGGGCGCTCCTTGTGGTTGACGCCACTCAGGGGGTAGAGGCACAGACACTGGCAAATGCCTATCTTGCCATTGAAAACGACCTTGAGTTAATTCCGCTCATCAACAAGATTGATCTGCCGCAGGCTGACCCCGAACGGGTGAAAGAGCAGATAGAGGACATAGTGGGACTTGACTGCTCCGACGTAATACTTGCCTCTGCAAAACAGGGCCGTGGCACCGAGGAGATACTTGAGACAATTGTAAGGAAAATCCCGCCGCCAACAGGGGATAGTTCTGCGCCGCTTAAGGCCCTTATGTTTGATTCCTGGTTTGACAGTTACAGGGGTGTAATTGTACTTGTAAGGATCTTTGAGGGAACCGTACGTCCCGGGATGAGGATCAGGCTCATGTCTTCGGCAAAGGAGTTTGAGGTTGCAGATGTGGGGATATTCACACCAGCGGTAAAGAAAACCGGCAGTCTCTCCACCGGCGAGGTTGGTTACATAGTTGCAGGCATAAAGAATGTCCAGGATACAAAGATAGGTGACACCATCACAGATGCATCAAGACCTGCGGTCAAGCGCTGCCCGGGATACAAGGATGTAAAACCAATGGTCTTTTGCGGCTTCTATCCCGTGGAGTCATCAAAATATGAATTCCTGAAAGAGGCCCTTGAGAAGCTGAGGCTTAATGATGCCTCCTTCAACTTTGAGCCTGAAAGCTCGGTTGCCCTTGGCTTTGGTTTCAGGTGCGGCTTTCTCGGGCTGCTCCATATGGAGATAATCAAGGAAAGACTTGAGCGGGAGTTTAATCTCTCTATAATAAGTACAGCCCCGACAGTGGTCTACAGGGTAACCGACCAGGAAGGAAACCTGTACCTTATTGATAACCCGTCGGGAATGCCGGAAAGGCCACTTAAGATAGAGGAGCCCTTTGTAAATGCAACCATTTTTGTGCCACAGGATTTTATAGGAAATATACTCACCCTCTGTCAGGAAAAACGGGGCATACAGAAGGACCTCTCTTATATAAGTGCAAACAGACTGAAGGTTGTCTACGAATTACCGTTAAGCGAAATATTGTGGGATTTCTATGACAGGCTGAAATCCCTCTCCAAGGGATATGCATCCCTTGATTATGAGTTTGTCGGCTACAGGGAATCAGACCTGATAAAGCTGGACATATTGCTGAATGGCGACCCCGTAGATGCGCTGAGCCTTATAATACATAAGGAAAATGCCTATTACAAGGCAAAAGAGGTGGCTGAAAGACTGAGGAAGGTCATCCCGAGACAACTCTTTGAGGTGGTCATACAGGCTGCTATAGGAAGCAAGATAATCGCCAGAGAGAGCGTCAAAGCCCTCAGGAAGGATGTGATTGCAAAATGCTATGGTGGTGATATCTCCAGGAAAAGGAAACTACTGGAAAAACAGAAGGAGGGCAAGAAGAGAATGAAACAGGTTGGAAGGATAGAGGTTCCACAGGAGGCATTTCTTGCCGTGTTGAGGGTAAAGGAATGAAGAAAAAAAAGGGAATAGTACGGGAGTATGCCGAGGCAATAATAACCGCCCTTCTACTTGCACTCATCATCAGGGCCTATGTTGTACAGGCATTTAAAATACCTTCAGGCTCAATGATCCCCACGCTCCTTGTTGGCGACCATATACTGGTCACAAAGTTTATTTACGGGACAGAGATACCCTTTACGGATAAAAAAATACTGATATTCAGAGAACCCCGGCGGGGAGATGTAGTGGTGTTTAAATATCCCAAAGACCCTGACAGGGATTTTATAAAGAGAGTCATCGGAGTTGGAGGAGATGTGGTTGAGGAGAGAAACAAGATAGTTTATGTAAACGGCAAACCCCTTGACGAACCATACATCCAGCACACCGACAACGACATGCGGTCCATTGGCATGGATGTAAGAGACAATTTCGGCCCCCTGTATGTACCAAAGGGCAAGCTCTTTGTGATGGGGGACAACCGCGATCAGAGCTATGACAGCAGGTACTGGGGTTTTGTTGACCTCAATGCGGTCAAAGGGAAGGCATTTATTATATACTGGTCATGGGACAGCACGCGGCATCTTCCCAGACTAAACAGGACAGGGAAATTAGTCAAATGAATATCAGAAATGAAAGAGGAAGCATAAAGCCGGTTTTATGTATTATCCTTCTTGTCGTTTCTGTTTATATCGGATTTAAATTTACCATGCCCTACTATCGTTATTTTACCTTAAAATCCGAGACAAGGGCCATAGCAAGGCTCAGTTACAGAGGTCCTGACCGATACAGAGACCTGGTCTATGCGGAAGTCCGTTCCCTGGATATACCGGTCAAACCCTCAGACATATACGTGGTTGTCACGGATAGAGAGGTAAAGATATCCACATCCTGGTCTGAAGTGGTAGACCTTGCCGGATATTATCAGGTCCCGCTTGACTTTAAAGTCGATGTTGAGGAGTAGGGATGTTTACAGGAATTATTCAGGAGATGGGAACGGTTTCAGGGATTGATAAAAAGGTCAATATTGCCCGCCTTGGCATAGTCTCCGGACAGGTTGCAAGGACTGCAGATATAGGTGACAGCATCTCCGTCAATGGTGTATGCCTTACAATTACATCCCTGCAGCAGGGGATTATGCTGTTCGACCTTTCAGCGGAAACATTAAAGACCTCAAACATCGGTATGCTTAAAAAAGGAGACCGCGTTAATCTTGAACCCGCACTCAGGCCATCGGACAGGCTTGGCGGACATTTTGTGACCGGTCACATTGACGGGCTGGGCAGCATTAAACGCAAGAATCGTATTGGTAATACTATAGAGATCGAGATAGGGGCCTCTGAAGAGGTGATAAAATACATTGTAAAAAAAGGCTCCATTGCAATAGATGGTATCAGCCTCACTGTTGTGGATGTTGAAAGGGGCTCTTTTAAGGTGGTAATCATACCTCATACTGAAAATATCACCACCATAGGACAAAAGGGGGTTAACGATACCGTTAACCTTGAAGTTGATATCCTGGGCAAGTATGTGGCTAAATTTCTAAACATCACCACCACGGAAGAGAAAGATGATAAACTCTTAACAATTCTGGGCAAGTCCGGATTTCTTTAAAGAAGATAAAAAAGATAACATGAACAAATAAAGGAGGCAGGATGAGAAGCAAGTACAAATTTAACACTATAGAAGAGGCCATTGAAGATATCAGACAGGGGAAGATCATCATACTCGTTGACGACGAGGACAGAGAAAACGAAGGGGACCTCTGCATAGCAGCAGAAAAGGTGACCCCGGAGACAATAAACTTTATGGCAAAGCATGGCAGGGGTTTGATCTGCCTCAGTCTGACCCCGGAGAGGATAGACGAGCTTCGACTCCCCATGATGACCAATGCAAACTCCTCTCCCTATGGAACGGCCTTTACAGTATCCATTGAGGCCAAGAGGGGGGTAACCACCGGCATTTCAGCCCATGACCGGGCAACCACAATCCTTACAGCCATTAACCCGAAATCAGGGCCTGAAGACATTGTCAAACCGGGACATATCTTTCCCCTCAGGTCCAGGGCAGGCGGAGTGCTGCAGAGGGCAGGTCAGACAGAGGGTTCGGTAGACCTTGCCCGGCTCGCCGGACTCTACCCTGCCGGGGTCATTTGTGAAATAATGGACGAGGACGGCACCATGGCACGGGTGCCGCAGTTGATGGAGTTTGCAGGCAAACACAAACTGAAGATCATAACCGTTAAAGACCTTATAGAACACCGCATGCGCAAAGAAACACTCGTAAAAAGAGTGGCGGAGGTAAAACTCCCGACATCCTACGGTGGAGAGTTCAGGGCGATTGTATATGAAAACATGGTTGACAACAATGTGCACCTCGCCCTTGTAAAAGGAGATATATCTCCCGAAGAACCGACACTCGTAAGGGTCCACTCCGAGTGCCTCACAGGTGATGTTTTTGGTTCAAAGAGGTGTGACTGCGGAGACCAGCTCCATGCGGCCATGAAGATAGTGGAAGAGGCCGGAAAGGGTGTTATACTTTATATGAGACAGGAAGGCCGGGGGATAGGACTTGCCAACAAACTCCGTGCATATGTCCTGCAGGATGAAGGTCTTGACACTGTAGAGGCAAATATCAGGCTCGGCTTTAAGCCGGACCTGAGAGATTATGGAATAGGTGCCCAGATACTTGTTGATACAGGAGTGAAGAAGATCAGGCTGATGACAAACAACCCGCGCAAGATAGTCGGGCTTGAGGGCTATGGCCTGCAGGTAGTTGAACGGATACCTGTTGAGATGAAACCTGGAGAAAAGAACCGTGATTATCTGAAAACAAAAAAGAAAAAACTCGGCCACCTGCTGGAAAAAGTATGACAATGTTTGGTAACTGTCAAATAAACTTACTTATTCTTTAAATAGTCAATTGTCAATTGTCAATCTTAAAGGGAGGTTTTCATGAATATTTATGAAGGTGAACTAAATGGCAAGGGCCTGAAGTTTTGTATTATAACAAGCCGTTTTAATGATTTTATCACCGGCAAACTGACGGAAGGCGCCATTGATGCACTGAAGAGACACGGCACATCAGAGAAGGATATTGACCTGGTGCGGGTGCCCGGTGCATTTGAGCTGCCGCTTATTGTAAGGAAGCTGGCACAAAAGGGTACTTATAATGCAATTATAGCCCTCGGCGCTATTATAAGAGGCTCAACCCCTCATTTCGACTATGTGGCTGCCGAGGCGTCCAAGGGCATTGCCGTAGCCGGCATGGAGACGGGAGTCCCTGTTTCATTTGGGGTAATAACATCGGATACAATTGAGCAGGCCATTGAACGTGCAGGTTCAAAGGCCGGCAATAAAGGCTGGGATGCCGCCATGACAGCCCTGGAGATGGCCAATCTGATGAAGAAAATATAGATTATGAAAAGAAGAAAGGCAAGGGAATATGCCCTGCAGATACTATATCAATGTGACCTGACCAAAAACTCTCCCGACAGATTGAATTTTGAGGCCTTCTGGAGGGAAAATCCTGCACCTGATGATGTAAAGGCATTCACCGAGGAGCTTGTCCGCGGCACACTCAAAAATCTTGCCCGTATAGATTCATTAATAAAGTCTGTGGTCGAACACTGGGAGATGAAAAGGATGGCTGCAGTTGACAGGAATATACTGAGGTTTGCCACATACGAACTTCTTTACAAGAACGATGTCCCTGCTGCCGTTACCCTGAACGAGGCAATAGAGATCGCAAAGAAGTTTTCAGCTAAAGAGTCATCTTCATTTATCAACGGCCTGCTGGACAGGATAGCAAAGAAACTGAAGAAGAGAATGCACTGAGAGATGCTATATGCTATATGCTGTAATCTCGGATGTCCACTCCAATCTTGAGGCACTAAATGCAGTAATCAAGGACATCAGGAAGAGAGAGATTGAAAATATCCTGTTCCTGGGCGACGCAGTCGGATATGGACCCAATCCGAATGAATGCATTGAGCTGCTTAAAAAAGAGTGCATGGTCCTTCTTGCAGGAAACCATGACCGTGCAGTTACCGGGGACACGCCGTTAGTACGCTTTAATGAAAATGCCAGGGCCGCAGTGCAGTGGACAATAGAGCATATAACAGGGGGAAACCTTGAATTCCTTGGAAAGCTGGACATACTGAAAGTGATGGAGAAGGATAATCTCTGCCTCGTACATTCCACACCAAAAGAACCTGATGCATGGCGTTACATAATTACACTTAATGATGCAGGGGTTAATTTCCAATATTTTGAACAAAAGATATGCCTGGCAGGTCATAGTCACGCACCATTTATAATAGAAAAGCTCCCATCCGGTGAGCTCATCCTTTATAAGGACAGCGCTACCTTCTCAGAGGCTGCACGGTATATCATCAATGCAGGCAGTGTCGGACAACCAAGGGACAGGGATCCAAGGGCTGCCTATGCAGTCTTGACTGAAGGGAAAGTGGAAATAATCCGTGTTGACTATAACTTCAGAGAGACGCAGAGAAAGATGAGAGAAGCCGGACTGCCCAAATTCCTGATAGAGAGGCTGGAGAAGGGGATGTGAATAACCCGGGGGGGGGCAGGTCAGAAAAAGGTTCATCTTCACTGAATCCACAATAACTTTCTGTGTATCCATCCCTTATCACCAAATTCATCCAGCACCTTTATCCATGTCCCCTTTCTCTTGATCACCTTAAAGGAATCATATTTTATAGCCGGACTCATAGCGCTTTTTTTAAACCTTGTACCCGGCCCTGTCCTGACATTCGCCTTATCTACTTTAACCACTGAACATTTGATTTTAGCGGTAACCAGTCTCCCATGAATCCAGTGCAGATCGCCATCAACATCCTGAACCTTATACCAGCCTTTTCTTTTGGCTATCTTCTTCAGGGCCGTATATTTGAAGACAAGCCAACTCTTTTCATATCTGGTTCCGGGTCCGCCTCTCAGATTGGCCTCAGGCACGTTAACACACAATGCAAAGGCATAATTATTAAAGAGAAACATCAACGAGACAAGCAGTCCATATAGCAGTATCTTCTTCATTACAATGTTAATTATATACTCAAAGCACATACTAATATCAAGCCCTTATCCTGTCCCCCCTCATCATGGATTGTCAAACACCGCATACAACCTGTAAAATATAGACTCCGTTTTCACAAAAAAGAGTCGGATGATGGAGGACAGGGAAAAATGATACCACGATACACGCGGAAGGTAATGGAGAAGATATGGACACTTGAGAGCAAATACAGGAAATGGCTTGAGGTGGAGATAGCCGCCTGCGAGGCATGGGCGGAGATGGGGGACATCCCGCAGGACGCACTCAACGTCATCAAGGAAAAGGCTGGATTCGATACAGAAAGGATCGACGAGATAGAGGCCACTGTCAAACATGATGTAATCGCCTTTCTCACCTCAGTGTCCGAGCATGTAGGGCCTGAGGCCCGCTATATTCATAAGGGGCTAACATCATCGGATATACTTGACACAGCCCTTGCCCTGCTGATGCGTGATGCAGCAGATATTATTATCAGTGATATCGAGACACTCCTTTACGTCCTTAAAGAACAGGCATACAGGCACAAGGACACACCCTGCATGGGCCGCAGTCATGGTATTCATGCGGAACCAATGACCTTTGGTCTCAAATTCGCCCTCTGGCATGAAGATATGAAACGCAACCTCGAAAGGATGAAGAGGGCTAAAGATGTAATCTCCGCCGGCAAGCTTTCAGGCGCTGTTGGGACATTCTCCAACATCCCGCCGCAGATTGAAGAAATGGTCCTTTCAAGGCTTGGGTTAAAACCGGAGCCAGTTGCCACCCAGGTAGTTCAAAGGGACAGGCATGCCGAGTATCTGGTCACCCTTGCCATTGTGGCCGCCTGCATGGAGAAGATCGCCGTAGAAATACGGCACCTCCAGAGGACAGAGGTGCTGGAGGCTGAAGAGCCCTTTACAGTCGGGCAGAAAGGCTCCTCTGCAATGCCGCATAAACGAAACCCCGTAGGCAGTGAAAACCTCTCGGGCCTTGCCCGCATTGTAAGGGCTAATTCCATGGCAGCCCTTGAAAACATACCCCTATGGCATGAGAGGGATATATCGCACTCCTCTGTTGAGAGGGTAATAATACCTGACAGCACAATCCTTGTTGATTACATGCTGAACAGGCTGACGGGCATACTTGAAGGCCTTCAGCTCTATCCTGAAAGGATGAAGGCAAACATGATGCGGAGCTTTGGCCTGTACAATTCACAGCGTGTTATGCTCGCCCTCACTGAAAAGGGGCTCAGCCGTGAGGAGGCCTATGCCCTTGTACAGCGTAATGCAATGAAAAGTTGGGAGGAGGAGAGGGATTTTCAAACCTTGCTCAAGCAGGACCCTGATGTAACAAGACACTTGTCCGCTGAGGAACTCGACACCCTGTTTAACCTCTCATATTACCTTAGAAATGTGGATTATATATTCAAACGTGTCTTTGAAAATGCATAACACACATTAAGGAAAGCATTTTTCTCTTGACAGGAATATAAAAATATAATAATATTTGAATGTATAGTTCTGGCGTTCGTTTACTTGTAAAGAGGAGGATATATGCGGTCACTGGGACAGAGGGCAGAGCTATTGAGGGTTATTGCCCATCCGGCAAGGATCAGGATACTTGAGGAGCTCACAAAGGGTGTGAAGTGTGTGAGTGATTTTGAGGAGTTTTTAGAGATAAGTCAGCCCAACATATCACAACACCTCTCATTACTCAGAAATCACGGAATTATTGATTACTATATGGATGGAAGACTGAGATGCTACTTCCTTGTTGATCCGGTAATTCCGAATATCCTGGAACTGCTTGAAAAGGACTATCCCGAGTCTCTCCCTGCACCTGCATGTTGTCCTGTTACAAAAAAAGGGAAGTACCCGGGAGACAGGAGAAGGTAAATATTCGAAATTACCATTTATACAGGAGGACAAAATGCAAAAAGAGATAGTCATGTTTCTCTCCACCACACCGTACAGCTTTGAAAACACCCATACTATTTTCAGGCTCGCAGATGCCGCACTGAAAAAGGGACATAAGGTAAGGCTGATTGCATCAGGCGATGGGGTATTCTCCATAGTGAAGGGACAACTGCCACAGTCTCTCTCTGTAATGGAGGACCTTGTCGGCAGGGGACTCAAGGTGGATATATGAACCGGCTGCATGCAGGGCCGCGGTCTTGCGGCTGAAGATTCCGTTGAAGGCGGAGAGATGAGTTCTCTAAAAGGTCTCTTCGATGTGATAAAGACCAACCCGGTATTTTTAAACTTCGGGATATAGGAGGAGGCATGGGAGACATCAGCATAATCTTGAGAAGGCCGCCTTACGGCACTGTCGACGCCTCTGAGGCCATTCGTCATGCCTTGGGGGGTGTTGTAGAGGATATTGCAGTCAAGCTCATCCTTGTGGACGGAGGGGTAAATGCAGCACGTAGAAATCAGGATACCTCCGGCAGCGAATATATAAACGCAGGGGAAGGAATCAGAGACTGCATTGATATGGGCGTTGATGTATATGCTGATAAACTTTCATTAAAGGATTCTTATCTTGAGGCTAACGGGATCGAAGAGGGTGTTATTATTGCAAGCAGCTCTGAAATTGCAGAACTCGTGAAAGAATCAGACACAACAATAATTTTCTAAGTCCAACGCTGGCAGTATTGGAACGCTTAACAAAGGAGGCTTTAAAAATGCTTGTAATTATAAAGAGTGCACCTGATACCCAGGAAGCTAAAAGGGGAATTAAACTTGCGAGAGATATGGCTGCAGATATCTGCCTGATTCAAAACGCAGTCTATTTCGCCCAGATCGAGAGACTCGAGGGCTTCTGCGGCACGGCTTACGCCGTAAAGGAAGATATTCAGCTCAGGGGACTTCAGGAAGATGACATCGAGAGAGAACTGAAGATAATCGGATGGGATGAACTTATCGATATAATGACAGGTGAAGACAAGGCAATTGGTGCATTTTAAGCATAGAAATCAGACAGGATATACAGGATGAACATGATATGTAACTAAAACAAAAAACCCTGTTAATCCTGTCAAAAGAATTTATAAATTGCTATACATCAAGAAAAGCTGGTTTGCAGCTTTTCTTACGACTTCATCATACCTAAACTTGTAATTATTACCTTACCTTACATTTTTTTCTTGACAAAATCTTAAAATTATGATAAAAATATCTGCATGAGCGCCTCGTTACCTCCCCTAAGCTGCTGTCCGTTACCATCGGGCAGCAGCCTTTTTTAACACCTGATCCCTTTACCTTCTATATACCAGGTCGTTATGGCCCTGCGTTAGTTTACTGCTGCCTTTTTGGAAATAACCCATGTTTTTCTTCTCGAAATGACAGCTAAAATGTACGCCTGTTATTTGCACTTGAGCCATGGGAATGACAGATAGAACACCTTATGGGAGGCGGCGGATTACTACCCCCGATTCCATGACAGTTTCTGCACCGGTTCT
>BTTF01000059.1:0-14077 GCA_036244995.1 bacterium
GGATACGAGGGCAATTGCACCGGCACGTTTGATAGTCGTTTTTGCCTCCGTTCTCAGGTAAACTACAAATATTACGGCCAGGACTGAAAGCATCAGCCATGTTGAATACTTGGAGAAAAAAGCGAGGAACAGGGCAACAGACGAAATGGCCGTCATCTTTAATCCGCCTTGACTTAGCGCTTTAATAAAGGTAAAAATCGAGAGTGTAAGGAAGAACATCGTAGGAACATCAACAAGCATAAGCGGCACCTGGGTAAAGAGGTAGGGGATACCTAACAGGAGCAGCCCGGCATAAAACCCTGTATCTTCGTCCCAGAGTGTCTTCCCGATCATATATGTGAGTACAAGGGTCAGAGAATATAGAAGGGTTGTGAATATCTGGATGTAAAGCCTGGATTCCCCAAGGAACTTAAAGATAAGACCGTACAGGAAAGGAACAAGTGGCAAGTCGGTCCAGACCACAATATCTTTTCCCCATTCACTGATGAAATATCCGATTCCGTACATCTCCAGATGCTTGGCCTGAGTAAAATATCTTGAGGTATCCACTATTACCTCAGGTTCACTCCAGAAGGCGGCTGCAATCACAAAAGAAGAAAGAAAAAGCAATGTTGGACTGCGCTCAAAAAAAGAAATCCTGGATATCAGATAGGCAAGCATGATGCCGGGAACAAGGATTAAAAAAATCCTGCCTGCATCCACGTTGGCAAATACCCATTTCCAGCTGGTTAGCCTGTTATCATCAAGAAAACGATATACAAAAAGTACTATGGGTGTAAATATGGTGAGTAAGGAGATTATCAGTAGATAATCAACGGTTTTAAGGTTGGATTGCCTGGTACCCATCTATCGATTATTTCCGGCGCTGACCGGAATAAGGAAGAAGGATTGATTTTTTTTGTCAAGGGAGGCATTAAATGCCTCCCTGTCAATCAAAAAATAACAACTCCGGTTTCTTTCGGATAATTCCCTGGTGACAGTACCACAAATTGCCACTTTTAACAAGTCTAAAGAACTATCATTTTGTCGGCATCATGGGTCATGGCTGCGTTATTGTACTGACTGCCACAGACAATCTCCTCCGGTACCCCTTCAGTATTAACCCCCAGACCCTTTGCGCTATGGTCACAAAAACTCATAGTAACACCCTGAAGGTTATGTAACTCGATATATGAGGGTTTTTCAAGCAGCTTTGTCCCATCATCCATCGCAAACAGGATAACCTCATGGCCCTTGGACAGGGCAGCCTTTGTAAGTCCTGTAATGTCTTCAAGGTGTTTATCCGTATTAACCAGTATTCCGAGTTTCATCTCTACTCTCCTCCTGAGTTTTTTTATTTGTAATTATTCAACCGCGGATCACCATGCAATAACCTTATCACCGGAGGTAATAAGGTCAACAATCTGATCATAATTCTTGTTTGCTCCCAGGTCCACCACTGTAAGCTCATTTGACTTCTTATGTTCTTCCATGATCTTATTTAATGTTTCATCGGGGTCCTGTTTTAAAATGTACAAAATCTTCATAGCATTCACCTCTCTTTGGTTAAATTTTTAAATAAACTCAACTTCATATTTAAAATAAACCCGGACTAACGCAGAGACCGCTGAGTTCTCAGAGATTTTAAAATTATAAAACTCCTTGTTTATTATTCTATCCGTTTACTCTGCGTGCTCTGCGGTAAAATCTTAATAGTTAATACGGCAGTATATGGTCATACTCAAGTAACTTCTGTGCTATTTCCTCGGTAGAGAGATACTCCAGACCCTCATTCTCCTTACAGTTAGTATAGACATTCATTTCCATATCCTTCATCGTCTCAATATTCAGGGTGTTATCTTCTGTTTCTTCCACCTTTCTGTCCAGCACGTATACATCAACAATATCATCCATAAGTGTTATACCAACCGCCATTCTCAGGGCTTCTCCCTGTCTGTCCCTGACAAGCACGCCAATCTTCCTATCCATCCTGAACCTCCTTTCATACCGGTTTTATTTTCTCCAACTACCCTCTCGTCTTTATCTTGCCAAAAGTATATAGAGATTTATTAAAAAAGTCAATCTTTCAGGCAGTAAAATGCCGCCGGTCCTCTGTGATTGCCTTTATAACCCGCCCGGGGGTAACCTCTCTCATACACCTTATGGTAGCACAAGTTTTCCTGAAACAGGGGGAACAACCAATGTCCGCCCTGAAGACCCTGTGCCCTTTGCCATATGGACCGGTCAGCACCTCACTCGTCGGGCCGAAAATTGCATAAACAGGCACTGACAGGGCTGCGCCGATATGCATTGGACCTGAATCATTGGATAACATAAAAGATGCGTCTTTGATGATGGAGAAGAGGCCCTTGAGGTCAGTCTTTCCTGCCATATTAATTGAATGACCACTTGTATTTAAGGCTATTGCCCCGGCAATAGCAATATCTTCACTGCTTCCAACTATGACGGCAGTCGTTGGCAAGGCATTTATTACATCAATAAAATACTCGACAGGCCACCTCTTGGTGGGCCATCTTGCCCCGGGGACTACAACATAATAGAGGCCTTCCGAGTGAAAAGTATCCTGAATCGGGGGCAGTGGAAAATCAACTCCGCCCGTATCAATTCCGATTAAAGAAGCAAGTTTAAGGTATCTATCAACAGCATGAATACCGGTTCCCCCTCTGACCTTGAGGGTATAGAAGAATGAACTCAACTCTCTTGCATCACTGAAACCCACCCTCAGGGAAGCGCCTGACAGCGCTGTGACAAGACCACTTCTCAGTAAGCCCTGAAGGTCGATAACAAGGTCATATCTCTCTAATCCGAGTCCCCTGAAAAGGTTTCCAAGCTCCGAGACCGTTGATATAAGCTTTAAAGGTCTTTTCCAGTTTTCCTTATGTATCACCCATAGACGATTAATCATCGGGTGTCCCTGGAGCACCCCTTCAAATCCCTTCGCTACAACCCAGTGCACCTCTGAATCAGGCAAGGCGGTTTTAACGGCACTAAGTAAAGGCAGGGCATGTATAATGTCACCGAGAGAGCTCGGTTTCACTACCAGTATTTTTCTGAACTTATGCGAACCTGACGGCATCAGGGGCTTCTCTGCCGCCTCTCTCATGGGAATCTGTCACGGGGTACATCTGCATGAAACCTGATCCCGGTTGACCATTTCTTTACAAGGCTCTTAAATGCCTCTTTATCGCACCTGTCCCTGACCCTTGCATAAATCTCGGCACAGAGTGAAAGATAGCGTTCCTTTTTTGAAGACCCTTTCAGAAAAGGTATCTTCTCACTGATGGCAAGCGCCTCGTGCTCCGGCAAATCCACTTTCAGATCCCTGCTCAGGGACGGCAGCAGATAACTTCTGAAAAGATATTCAAGGGCATCCTCATCAGCAGTAGCAGTAAGTGATGTTGCCTCTTCAGATGCCCCTTCAGACATTGGAAGGGCATCTATCTTCTCATCATAAAGGCCCTTCATAAGATTTTCGATCATTTGCCTGTGAATATTCTTACTGAGCTGATCAACCTGCTCATGAAAACGGTCTGAATTTATTATATCCTGGTATGCCAGTCGTTCCTCGCACAGTATCATCCCCCCGTAAAAAAGGGTACAGACAAGAACAGCTATCTCTTTTCCCCTCTCCTCTGTCTGTACATGGAAGACTCTTCCCTTGTATCTTATATTTTCATTAATCCCCTGACCCACAATAGATGTATTCTATCAAAAAGCATGAAGGTTAATAAATCACCCGGATTTTTATATATTCCGCAAACAACACCAATCCCCCATCTTTCCAGCAGGAAACCTTTTATTTCAACAGGTTATAAGAATATCCTAAACCATCAAAACAGAAAAGATTCAAAAAGGGGTTGAAATATAAAAATAAATTGTCTATAATGTCATTGAGGGTCAGAATGGATGCTGAAAGGGTTGAGAAGGCAATCGAGAGGATAAGAGAAGGCCTCAATAAAGAAGGCGGCGACATTGAGGTTGTAGAGATAAAGGATACAATCGTATATGTAAGGCTCAAGGGACAGTGCAGCAGTTGCATAATGGCTGGTTTGACCATGAAAAACTGGGTGGAAAAGACACTGAAGGAAAAGGTTCCCGAAGTCACAGAGGTAAAAGCCCTCTGAATGTTTAAATGGATGCTAAAAATGTATAGGCAGCCTTTCAGGACAGGGATATTTACAGGCATTTTCTTTTTGTTGACCTGTATTATCTACTTCCACACTCCTGCAATTGCGGGTGATGTTGCAGAGGTCAAGGATATAAGGTTCAATGTCAACGGCACAAACACCCGCATTGTTCTTGAATTCAACCACCTTCCCGCTTATTCAGCTCACCGGCTCAAAAATCCCGACAGGATATATTTTGATCTTAAAGATGTAAGTCTCTCTCCTAAAACAATACCGCTTAAAAACCTGCAGAGGGGAATTCTGAAAAAAATCCGCATTGCCCGATACAGCAAAGATACGGTCAGGGTAGTGCTTGAGCTTAAAAAACTTAACAATTACAGGACCTTCACCCTTGAATCTCCACCAAGGCTGGTTGTTGATATCGGACAGGAGAAAAACCCCTTTTACAGGGAAAGAAAGATAGTGGTGATCGACGCCGGACACGGGGGTTACGACCCTGGAGCAACAGGTCCCGGGGGTTTAAAGGAAAAAGACGTAACCCTCGACATAGCCCGCAAGCTCAAGAAGATACTTCAGGAGCGTTATAACCTCGAGGTCTACCTTACAAGAAACCGGGACATCTATATGGGACTTGGCAAGCGGACTGCTGTGGCTAACAAAAAAAAGGCAGACCTCTTTGTCTCCATTCATACCAATGCCAGCCTTAAAAGACGGACCGGGGGTATTGAGACCTATTTCCTGAACTGGACAAACGACACCGAGGCTATGAGGGTTGCTGCAAGGGAAAATGCCATCTCTCTGGAGAAGATGAAAAGGGCCAGGAGCGAACTGGGAACAATCCTTGCGGCCCTTGAAAGAGAAACCAAACGGGATAAATCACTGAGGCTGGCCCATTTTATTCAGGACTCCCTGTATAGAAGGCTCACCAGGGGTTATCGCGGCATTGAAAGCTTAGGGGTTAAACAGGCGCTCTTTTACGTGCTTGTAGATGCAGAGATGCCGTCTGTGCTTGTTGAGGTTGCATTTATAAGTAATCCCCGCGAAGAGCGTCTGCTTGGAAGCAGGAAGTTCAAAAAGACCGCTGTCAAGGCAATAGCATCAGGAATTTACAAATACATTCTCTCTCTCCCTGATGCACCAAAGCTTGCAATGAAACAAGCTAATCTGCCACAATTGTAACTGATATTTCATTGTAGAACCCGCAAAGACAGAAAGCAAACATTCCCGGGGGGTAATCCACTTTGAGTGCTTCATCAAAGATAGTACTTTATATCGCTTTCTCCATCTCTCTCTTTCTTGTGGAGAACACTGCAACGGCCTTATGCCTGCTCTCACTGAGTTTCGTCATCCTCCTTTTTCCGGGCATGAGAGGTGGAATTATACCGATAACCATCTTTTTAGTCACCACTTTTCTGGGCAATCTTTTCTTCTACCCAGGCCGGGTTTTAATGGAAATAGGGCCTTTAGACATAACGGCAGAGTCTTTAAGGATTGCATTGGTAAGGGCTGCAAGGGTTTCAGGTCTTATTGCAGGCGCAAAACTCTTGACATTAAAAACACCGGTTGAAGAAGTCCTCGGGGTCCTGAAGAGGTTTTTTATGCCCCTTGAGAAGATAAGGATACCGGTAGATGAATTTTTCGAAACAGCATCATTAACCCTGAGATTACTTCCCGGCATACGGGATAGAGCGCTTGAGAGTTACAGGGAAGGTATGAACAATACAACAAAAAACGGCTTTGTCAGCAAAATCAGGGTTATCGTCACCTTAATGCTGCCCCTCATGATCGAAACCATCCAGTCACCTGCCGAGCTGCTGCCTGATAAAGAAGACACGCCGGATACTGAGTTAAAGGCAGTTAAGGGAGTCAACCATGGGATCAAATAGGTTCTATGGCTTTACACTTGTAACCTTAACCTCTTTCCTTGGTTACCTCTGTTACCTGATACTGAAGCCCTTTCTATCGTCTCTTGCCTGGGCCATTGTATTGAGCATCGTATTTTATCCTGTTTATGCATATCTGTGCAGATTTGTGAAGTGGAAGGTGCTTGCCTCCGTCATAACCATTTCAATCACTGTTATTATCATTCTGGGGCCATTCTCTTATCTGACAATAGCCCTTGCCAACGAGTTAAGCAACTTTGCAGATTACATAAATACAGAAGGGATCGGTAAGGTACAGGACTGGATAAACAGTCCACAGGCACTCTGGGTACAGGAAAGGATAAAATCAACCCTTAACATAGAAAATATCGACCTTGCAGCCATTATCTCGGAAAATATCTCCAGGATGGGTAAAGACATCCTGGGGAATGTCACAAAAGGGGTCGCCAATATTGCTTCCGTCTTTATGAATTTCTTCCTGATGCTTTTTGCAATGTTCTTCATGTTAAGAGACGCCCCGGACTTTATAAAAAAATTTCACGATTACATGCCCTTTTCCGAGTCACAAAGAGACAGGCTTGAATTACAGCTGAAAGATATGGTCATATCAACCATATATGGCGGAGTGGCCGTGGCCGTGGCCCAGGGGACTGTCGGCGGTATTACCTTCCTGCTCCTGGGCATGAATTCCCCGATACTCCTGGGAACCGCTATCGGGCTTATGTCCTTTATACCCGGGGTCGGGACATTTTCCATATGGGGGCCTGTAGTAATTTATTTCCTTATAAAAAAGGCGTTTGTAAAGGCCGTTATTCTTTTATTTGTAGGCACCTTTATAATAAGCAGTATAGATAATATACTAAAACCGATAATAATAAGCGGCAGGACAAGAATGCCGACACTGGTCATCTTCTTTAGTGTAATCGGAGGACTTAAGGTCTTCGGGCTGATAGGACTTGTGCTGGGTCCACTGGTTATGGCAATGTTTATATCTGTATTTGAAATATTCAGAAACCTTGAAGGAGGTGTAAATGCTGAATCGTGAAGAATTAAAGGATCTGTCGGAAATTCAGGGTAACGAAAACTATTATGTCAGTCTGTATCTGAATGTAAATCCCGTTACAAACCCGAAGGGTGAATATGTCCTGCACCTCAAGAATATGATCAGGGAGGTCTCTGAAAATACCGAAAAGGGGGTATACGGGAAGATAAAGGCAGACCTTGAAAAAATCAGCGCCTATGTGACTTCCAACAAGAGGGGGTTCAGGAAGGGGTTAGCGCTGGTGAGCTCTGAGGAGGCCGGTTTCCGGAGGGAATATAATCTTTCAGTCCCGGTTAAAAACACCCTCATTGTTGACAATACACCTTATATTAAACCACTGCTTGATATTATCGACAACAACCCGAGGCACCTCATTCTGCTTGTTGAAAAGGATGAGGCAAGAATCCTTGTTGTCCACCTTGGCGAGATAGTGGAATACGGAGAGATTAAAACCGCCGATGTGCCGGGAAAACATAAAAAAGGCGGCTGGTTTGCACTTGGCGAGCCCCATTATCAGCGTCACATAGATTACCATGTGGGGCTGCACCTTAAAGAAGTTATTAAAAAACTTGAATCATTTCTGTCGGCAGAACAGATCGACCTGATCTTTATCGGAGGTTCCGAAGAGGCTGTGAACATGTTTAAGGATATGTTACCGGAAACCGTAAGGACCAGGATCAAGGGGCAGTTTGCGGCTGAGATGTTTTTAAAGCCTGACGAGGTCCTGAAACGTGCAGAACCCCTACTGTCTGTCTATGAAGCCGAGAAGGAAAAAAAGATTGTAGATGAACTGATAACACGTGCCATGAAGGGAAACCAGGCAGTGCTCGGCATTGAAGACGTCATAGGTGCGGCAATGGAAGGCAAGATTCATAAGCTCGTATTCGTAAAGGACTACGAGGCATCAGGATTCAAGTGTGTGAACTGCGGTCTGCTCTCGGTCCGGAATATTCCCAAATGCCCGTATTGTGGTAATGACATGGAGCCTATCGAATATATGGTTGAACTCGTTGTACAGAGGGCTGTTGAGCAGGGGGCAACAGTTGAGGTACTGGCATATGAAACAGCCTCTCTCAAAGAAAAAGGTAATATAGGGGCCATCCTGCGGTTTTAAACCTGCTGCAAAAATGGCAGTGTGTGCAGCCTGGCTTGAATAATCCCATGGTTGTTTATCTACCCTTCCCTGCAAGGGGAGGGGTAAGAAAAACGTGATTGATTAACCCGGCAATTATTCAGAGAGACATGTTCGTCAGCAATATCAAACAGCTAACCAGATGAAAACCCGCTCTTTACACACCCCCTGCCCCCTCTTTTTAGAGGGGAGAGTTCTTGCTTCCTGCTTTCTCATGGCCGTTTACCTGCTTGCTCGCCTTTCCCTGTCCCCGTTCCGCCCCTTATCTGTATATCCTCTGCTCTCCCCTCTATCAAGAGGGGATTAAGGGGTGTGTGCCTTTTAAAAACCCTGCTTCTATTTGCCGGTTTAATAATTTATGGCATCCCGATTCCGTCGATTACGGAGTTACACTCAGGGCATTGTTCATTTTTCAGTGTTATCTCCTTGAGTAAATACCCGTACCGCTCTATAAGGAGTTTACCACAGGATGGGCAAAAGGTATTCTCCCCCCCCTCTCCCGGCACATTCCCCTCATATACGTATTTAAGCCCTGCCTCAAGCCCAATCTCGCGTGCCCTTTTCAATATCGCCGGCGGAGTCCCCGGCTGGTCGAGCAGTTTGTACGTCGGATAAAACCGGGTTACGTGCCAGGGGATAGCAGGGTCTACAGACTTTATAAAATCCGCCGCCCATCTCAGAAACTCTTCGGAATCATTATATGTGGGGATAATAAGGGTTGTAACCTCAAGCCAGATTCCCAGATGTTTCATGAGTTTTATGGTATCAAGGACGGGCTGCAGCCTTGCGCCCACTACCTTTTTATAGAAACCGTCATCTCCCTTGAGATCGATATTATTTGCATCAAGATAAGGTGCGAACTTTCGCGCAGCCTCCGGGCTGGTATAACCATTACTTACAAAGACATTCTTTATCCCCCGCTCATGTGCAAGACGCGCACAATCATAGGCAAACTCCATAAATATGGTCGGCTCCGTGTAAGTGTATGATATGCTCCTGCAGCCCATCCTCTCAGCCTCATTCACCACATCCTCAGGCGTCATATCTTCACCTGCTATGTCAGGATGGACCTTCGGATATTGTGCTATCTCATGGTTCTGGCAATGGAGGCACCTGAAATTACACCCCACGGTAGCTATGGAATACGACCTTGAACCCGGATGGAAGTGAAAGAGCGGTTTCTTCTCTATCGGGTCTGTATGCCCGGCGATTATCTTTCCATAGACCAGGCTGAAAAGGGTACCGTCAATGTTTTCCCTGACCGCACAGCGGCCGCGTTTCCCGGGCTTTATTACACAGTAATGACAGCAGAGATGACATTTAACCTTTCCCCCATCCAGCTTTTCATAAAACATCGCCTCTTTCATAAAATAATAATACCACTTTATACGCTCTTCTGCAAGCAGAGAGGGCGAGGAAACCTCGCCCCTACCCGACTTTTGTCGATTCTCTTTTATAAATTAACCTGCATAGGTTATTCTATAGGCATGAATGAAAGGTGGGTCACGTTACGTATTACATACGATCCGCTTGAAGCAGAGATGATCAGGGACCTGCTTGAAAGCGGAGGGATACCTGTTGTCCTGAGGTCTGCAAAGGTCAGCCCCTACCCTGTAAATGTAGGAGGGATGGGGGAAGTCATGATTCTGGTAAGGGAAGAGGATCAGGAAGCGGCGGAAAAGGCTCTAACCGAGGAATCTTAAGCCCGGATTCCGGGATAAAAGGCCTTAAGGAGAGACATGATAAAACCTTCACTCATTCTCGTCCCGACATCCGGTCGGGACTCCGAGGTATTTTGTCTATGAAACATCCAGTTTCATTTTACGACAAAATAAAACCGTTCAGGGTTTATCATGTCTCTCCTCTACATTGCCAAACGCTGTTTTATCGCTGAATCCGGATTGAGAATAAGTTACCATGGCTGAAATAAAACTGGAGAATGTAAATAAGGCATTTAAGGATACCGTAGTAATCAGGGAGATGTACCTCACCATTGCCGATGGAGAGTTTTTCACTTTTTTAGGACCAAGCGGGTGTGGAAAATCAACGATACTCAATATGATTACCGGGCTTGAACCGGTAACCTCCGGCAATATATATTTTGACAACATCCTCGTAAATGACCTTTCCCCCAAAGAGCGGGATGTGGCAATGGTCTTTCAGAGTTATGCCCTCTATCCGCACATGACGGCATACGAAAACATTGCATTTCCGCTCAGGATGAAGAAGACAGATAAAAATACTATCCGGGAAGAGGTAAAAAAGGTGGCCGCTATCCTCGGGCTTGAAGATTTGCTGCACAGAAAGCCGAAGGAACTTTCAGGCGGGCAGAGGCAGAGGGTGGCCCTTGGAAGGGCTATTGTAAGAAAGCCAAAGGTCTTTTTAATGGATGAACCCCTGTCAAACCTTGATGCAAGGCTGAGGCTTGAGATGAGGGCGGAGCTCAAGAGACTCCACCGGGAACTCAAGACAACGATAGTATATGTTACTCACGACCAGGCAGAGGCCATGGGTCTTTCCGAACGGATAGCTGTCCTGAACATGGGAGAGATTCAGCAGTGCGCAACACCATTAGAGATATATACAAGACCGGCCGATACCTTTGTTGCCGGATTTACAGGAAGCCCGTCAATGAATTTTTTTGAGGCTGATGTGCTCTCAAAAAAACCGCTGAGGGCGGGCTGTAACAGCAGGGTATTCGAACCTGAAGTCGGCACAATCCCTGGGGCTGATACCCTTTTGCTCGGCATAAGGCCTGAGGATATAATTGTTTCTTCTGAAGAGAAAACAGATACAGAGGCACTTGTTGAACTTGTTGAACTTGAGAGTTCAATCGTCTGGATTGATTTGAAGTGGAAAGAAACAAGGCTGAAAGGTAAGGCATCGATTGATGAAAATATCTCGGCAGGTGACATGGTTTATATAACAATGCCCAATGAAAAGATTCACGTGTTTGACATGGAAACAGGCAGGAGACTATAGGCCTGGAACTCCTTTAATATTCTCCGCAATGACTGCAACTCCGTAATCCTACCCTGTATGACTCTCCCTCCCTGTTAACCCATCTTACTACGCCATATTTCGGAACCTCGGGAGCTGAACTTTTTATCCTGATCATGTTTCCCTGAATTAAAGGATAATCCGTTATAAGCCCAACCCCCCCAGCGGATACATCTCTTACAATACCCGTAAGTTGTATGTTCTTTACAGCAGACTGTTTCTTCACGGTTATTGAGTATTCAACAGCAAGTTTTAGAGCTATCCTGTCATGTCTTCTCTTGGTCAAAAAATCCCCCAGCAGAAAAATAAGAGTTGAGACTAAATTACGATGGATTGTTAAACCCTTATAAGCGAAAGGTTTTAACCGGTAGTTTCAACTGTAACATCGGTTGAACTAATTGAAACATTAATTTACATTATAGCAGTAATTGAACAAAATATACAATGATTTTCCTGAAAAGGAATGGACGGAACCCTGATTCCCGGACATTCCATCCTATCCCAGCACTGAAAAAATTTCCTTCAAACTCTTAACCAACTCCGCTTTTGAACTCCAGTTTCCCTTTATTGAAAAACCTTCCTCATGGAGGCGCAAGCTTCCCCTGCAGGCATTCTCGCAGTTCAGTAAATCTTCAACCTTAACAGGTGTTTCGGGAGAGAACCGGACCTTTGCAGTCCCATTTGTTGAGCTCACAGAGACAATCCTCAACCCCCTTGCCAGGACCTTAAGTTTTATCAGATCAACCAGGGCAACTGCAGGTTCAGGCAGCACTCCAAACCGGTCCGTCATCTCTTCAGCAAGTGTATTGACTTCCTCATCTGAATGACAGATGCTGAGTCTTCGGTACATACTGAGTCTTATACTCATATCCTGAATGTATTCCTCGGGAATGTAGGCACTCAGGCCAAGGTCTATTGAGGGCTCAAACTCCTCCTCCACAGGTATGCCTTTAAGGGCTGCCACCTCCTGCTGAAGCATCTCCATATACATCTCAAATCCCACGGCATGGATATGTCCGGACTGGTCAGCACCAAGAAGATTCCCGGCGCCCCTTATTTCAAGGTCCTTCATGGCAAGTCTGAGCCCCGCTCCCAGATAGCTCAGTTCCTCTATTGCCTCAATCCTCCTCCTTGCATCTTCAGTGAGCATATCAGGCGGGGGCAGAAGGAAGTAGGCATAGGCCCTCTGATTACCCCTTCCAACCCTGCCCTTCAACTGGTAGAGGTCCGCAAGACCCATCCGATCCGCCCTGTTGATAATTATCGTATTTGCCGACGGTATATCAATACCTGAGCCGATTATGGCTGTTGCCAGTAAAAGATCTATGTCTCCATCCATAAACCTGAGCATCACATCCTCCAGCTCCCGACCGGCCATCTGTCCATGAGCAATGGCAAGCCTTGCCTGAGGGACAAGTCTTAGAAGATAGTCTCCCATCCCATGAATGTCCTTCACCCTGTTATGTACAAAAAAGACCTGCCCCCCCCTGTCAAGCTCTCTCTGTAGCGCCTTTTTTATCACGGATTCATTGAATGTGGTAATCATACTCTTAATCGCAAGTCTCTCCTCAGGGGGTGTCTCAATCATGCTCATCTCCCTGATACCCGAAAGTGACATCTCAAGGGTCCTTGGAATCGGGGTTGCACTCATTGAGAGACAATCAACACCTTTTTTCAGTTCCTTTATCCTCTCCTTATGGGTTACACCAAAACGGTGTTCCTCATCTATTATCAGGAGTCCGGGGTCATAGAACCGGACCTTCCTGCTCAAAAGCCCATGTGTGCCGATAATAATATCAATATCCCCCCGGCTCAGGGCTAAAAGAGTCTTTTTTGTCTCAGCGGCAGATTTAAAACGGCTCAGGAAATCTATCTTTAAGGGGAATGCCGAGAACCGTGCCTGAAAATTCCTGAAATGCTGCTCACAGAGGATGGTGGTCGGGACAAGTACTGCAACCTGTTTTCCATCATAAACTGCCTTAAAGGCTGCTCGCATAGCCATCTCTGTCTTACCGTAACCCACATCACCACACAGCAACCTGTCCATGGGCCGCGGGGATTCCATATCCCGCTTTATCTCTTCCCACGCCCTGATCTGATCCGCTGTCTCCTCAAAGGGGAAAAAGGCATCAAACTCCCTGTGGAGTTCCGTATCAGTGCTGAAGGAGTAGCCCTCGACTACCTCTCTCTGTGCATAAATGGATATGAGTTTACCGGCAAGCTCACGGACCTTTTTCCTCGCCCTCGCCTTTTTCTTCTTCCAGCGGCTCCCCCCAAGCCTGTCAAGATTGGGAATAACCCCTTCGGCGGCCCTGTACTTCTGAATAAGGCCGATATTCTGCAGGGGCAGATAGAGCCTTGCACTATCTGCATACTCTATGACCATGGCCTCTCCCTTGTATACAGAGGCATGAAGCGGTTCAAGGCCAGCAAACCTTCCCATACCGTACTCACGGTGAACAACATAATCACCGGCCTTAAGGTCCTCTATAGTCTCAAGCAGCTTCTTGACCCTGGAGGCCTTGTAGGGTTTTAAGAGTGGTCTCCTTCCAAATATCTCTTTCTCTGTAAGGATTATCAGCCCTGGAATATGAAGCCCCCCGGAAAGCACCCCGACAGTAATTGCATACTTTCCACTGTAGCCACCTATGTCATCCATGGAAACCAGTGGAGCAACCACACCCCCATCCCTCAGGACCTCATTTATCCTCTTTGCCTGAGATTCAGAGGAGAGCACAAAAACAACCTTCTCTTCCAACCTCTTCAACATCCCGGCAAGCCCGTAGATATCGGTTCTCTCACTATGAAGGAGTCCAAGGCCGGCAAGAGAACTTGTCGATGCTTCTGTCTCACCCTCCATAGGCAGTGAATGGAGGGTTATAAAAGAGGGGTC
>BTTF01000060.1:0-13706 GCA_036244995.1 bacterium
ACGACCTTGAAAAGCTGAAGAAACTGCTTCACCACTGGATGGAGCATAATGATGAACATGCACGGGTTTACAGGGAATGGTCAGAGAAGACATCAACCCTTGGCAAAAAGGAAGTGTCTGAAATCCTCGGCAGGCTGTACCATGAAACAAGAAAGCTGAACGGGCTCTTTGAAGAAGCCTTTAAAAAGTTATGATTCCCCCCGGCCCTTCGCCAGCTTCTCCAGGGCCTTGAGCTTCTCTGTCTCTCCCATTGCAATCAAGGTATCCCCGGCCTTGACAAGCGTATTATGCACAGGATTAAATTTCATGTCACCATCCTTTCTCTTGATGGCAACAATAATAACACCAAGCTCTCTGCCCACCCCGGTCTCATGGATGGTTTTCCCTGAAATAAGCGCGTCCTCTTCAACCGGGATTTCTTCCATCTGCAACTCCAGATTCCCGCTCCTGGTTGCAAACTCCAGGAAATCCATAACCGCAGGTTTTAATACTGTCTGTGCTATTCTGAGCCCACCGATGTGGTAAGGTGAAACCACCCTGTCGGCACCTGCCCTCAGAAGCTTCTGCCCTGAACCCTCCTCACCTGCCCTTGCAACTATAAAGAGAGAAGGCTTCAGCTCTCTTGCACTCAGAACCACATAAAGATTCTGAGCATCTGTAGAAAGGACTGAAATCAACCCCCTCGCCTTCTCAATGCCTGACTGTCTGAGAATTTCATCCTTTGTTGCATCGCCGTAAACAAAGACAATCTTTTCATCAGCATCAAACTCCGTATCAAGTTCAGGCAACTCTTTCTCCACAACCACAAAGGAGACATTTTTGGCCTTCAGTTCATTACAGATTATCCTGCCCATACGTCCGTAACCGCAGACGATGAAGTGATCTTTAATCGACTTGAGCCTCTTCTCCAATTTTCTCCTCCCAAAGGCCTTCTGGATTTCACCTTCGAAGACTATCCTGATTCCGTTATTGATACCATATGCCACCGCTCCCACACCGACAAAGACAAGGATGATGGTAAAAGCCCTGCCCGTAAAAGAAAGTGGCCTTACCTCCTGATAACCAATGGTGGAGAGGGTGATGACCGTCATATAAAGAGAATCAAAAAGGGTCCATCCTTCAATAATGGAATAACCAATTGTACCTGATATTATGACCAGGAATACGAGTCCCAGTGAAAGAAATGCCCTCTTCCTCAAAATGCCGTCCGTCCCCTTCCTTAAATTATCCCGGTTCCTGTAATTTTGCAACACCACGGTCAATCATGGCAATCCTCTTTACAATATTTTTTATAACCAGGGAACCACATCCACTTTGCAAGACATCCGGGCATGGCATCTGCAACAAAGGCCTCAACCATACTTTATTTTACAATAAACCCGCGCCTGACTGTACCGGTAATCATCCAGAAACAAAAAAACCAGATGGGGGACAGTCACTGTCCCCCATCTGGTTTGCCACTGACAAACTATGCCAAACAGGATACTTATGCCTCCTGCTCTTCTGTCTCCTGTATCTCCATCTCCATTTCAGGAGTATCCCTTTTCACAAATGTGTTTCTGTACCTCGACATACCGGTTCCAGCCGGAATAATTCTTCCCATTATCACGTTTTCCTTCAGGCCCCTCAGTTCGTCAACCTTGCCTTCCAGCGCTGCCTCGGTAAGGACACGGGTAGTTTCCTGGAACGAAGCCGCCGCCACCCAACTGTACGTTGACAGCGATGCCTTGGTTATTCCGAGCAGCATGGGCTTACCGGTTGCAGGCTTTCCATCCTCGGCCCTGACACGTTCGTTCTCTTCAATGAACTCCAGCCTGTCCACCTGGTCGCCTATCAGAAACACCGTGCCTCCGGGATCCTCAATCTTTATCTTTCTCATCATCTGTCTTACTATAATCTCGATATGTTTGTCATTAATGGTAACCCCCTGCAACCTGTAGACCTTCTGCACTTCATCCACCAGATACGCCTGGAGTTCCCTCGGCCCAAGGATATCGAGTATACTGTGAGGGTTTACAGCCCCATCCATCAGGGGCTCCCCTGCCCGCACCCAGTCTCCTTCATGAACTGTTACATGCTTCCCTTTTGGAATTACATATTCCTTGACGGTATCTCCGGCCCTGACCACAACAACCCTCTGTCCCTTGGGGGCATTCTTGAATTCGACTAATCCGTCTATCTCTGAAACAATGGCATGTTCCTTGGGTTTCCTCGCTTCAAAGAGTTCGGCAACCCTCGGAAGCCCTCCTGTAATGTCCTTTGTCTTTGTCGTCTCTCTGGGCATCTTGGCCAGAATGTCGCCCGGCCTTACAATTTCCCCTTTATCCACAAGGACATGCGCTCCGGCAGGCAGGAGATACCTTGCAAGGTGGTGGGTTCCCGGTATCTTCAATGTGGCCTTTCCATGCTCGTCTTTTATAGAGATACGGGGCCTCATATTCAGGGGATAGTCAATAATGACCTTCTGGCTGAGACCGGTTACCTCATCAACTTCTTCTTTCACGGTAACACCCTCAACTATATCACCCAGGGCGATACGGCCTCCCAGCTCTGTCAGAATAGGCACTGAATATGGATCCCACTCAACAAGCTTCTGGCCTATCTTGATTGTCTGTCCGTCATCCACAAGCAACCTCGCGCCATAGACAAGGTTATACTTCTCCTTTTCCCTTCCCTGGTTATCCACAACGGCAAAGGTTGCATTTCTGTTCAGTACAACAAGAACCCCTTCCCTGTTACGAACAGTCTTGATGTCTATAAACTTTATCTTGCCTGAGTTTCTGGCCTCAAGTATAGCCTGTTCAATAACCTTTGTTGCAGTTCCACCTATATGGAATGTCCTCATAGTGAGCTGAGTACCCGGTTCACCAATGGACTGGGCCGCCATAATACCCACTGTCTCTCCATTCTCAACAAAGACCCCCCTGCTGAGGTCCCTGCCGTAACAGGTAGCACATACACCGAACTTTGTCTGACATGTCAGCACAGACCTTATCTTTATGCTGCCGACACCTGCATCGGCTATATTCATGACGGCTACCTCGTCTATCGCTCCGTTTCTCTTGAGAATCACCACAGAGGTTAAGGGATCCTTCACATCTTCCGCAGTAGTCCTGCCGAGTATCCTGTCCTCAAGGGACTGTATAATTTCACCACCTTCGATCAGGGCTGTCACCACTATACCCTCACGGGTTCCGCAATCATGCTCTGTTATAATAACATCCTGTGCCACATCCACAAGTCTTCTGGTAAGATAGCCGGCGTTAGCCGTCTTGAGGGCTGTGTCGGCAAGGCCTTTTCTTGCCCCATGTGTAGAGATAAAGTACTGCAGCGGACTCACCCCTTCACGGAAGTTAGCCGTAATCGGCGTCTCTATGATCTCCCCTGATGGCTTGGCCATAAGTCCCCTCATACCGGCAAGCTGCCTTATCTGGGCAGCCGATCCCCTTGCACCTGAATCCGCCATCATAAAGATACTGTTAAAAGACCTCTGCTCCATCAGTTCGTCTTCGCTGAATTCCCTGCCATCCTCTGCACCCAGCTCCTTCATCATCTCCTCAGCAACCCTCTCGGTAACATTGGCCCAGATATCGATAACCTTGTTGTACCGCTCCCCGTGAGTTATAAGACCTTCAGAATACTGTTTATAAACCTCCAACACCTGCTGTTCAGCCTGTTTAATAAGTTCAGCCTTTTTCGAGGGGATATGCATATCCTCTATGCAGATGGATATACCTGATTTCGTGGCATATTCAAAACCAAGCCGCTCAAGATTGTCAAGAAATACGACAGCCGTCCTCCTGCCGATATTTTTATAGCAATGATCAACAAGATTCTGTATCTCTTTTTTACTCAACTCCCTATTGATGGAGGAAAAGGGGATATCCTCCGGAAGTATCTCACCGAATATGATCCTGCCGACTGTAGTCTCCGTCAACTCACCATCAATCCTCACCTTGATCCTTGCATGTTCTGTAACAACCCCGGCATTATAGGCATCCCTTACATCTTCAGGGTCCGCAAAGACCATACCTTCTCCCTTGACACCTTTTCTCTCTTTTGTAAGGTAATAGAGACCAAGGACCATATCCTGTGTGGGAAAAACAATGGGCTTCCCGTTGGCAGGTGAAAGGAGATTGTTTACAGACATCATCAGTACCCTTGCCTCAATCTGGGCCTCTATGGATAACGGGACGTGCACTGCCATCTGGTCACCGTCAAAATCCGCATTGTAGGCCGTACATACGAGGGGATGGAGCTTTATCGCCTTTCCCTCAACAAGCACGGGGTCAAATGCCTGAATGCCAAGCCTGTGAAGGGTCGGGGCCCTGTTCAGCAGGACAGGATGCTCCTTTATAACATCTTCAAGGGCATCCCACACCTCGGGCGTCTCCATCTCCACCAGCCTTTTGGCCTGTTTGATGGTTGTTGCATAGCCTTTCTCTTCAAGTTTGTTGAAAACAAACGGCTTGAAAAGCTCCAGCGCCATGATCTTGGGCAGACCACACTGATGGAGTTTCAGATCAGGGCCAACCACTACAACGGAACGGCCCGAATAATCAACCCTTTTACCCAGGAGGTTCTGACGAAAACGTCCCTGTTTGCCCTTTATCATATCGCTTAGTGACTTCAGGGGCCTCTTGGATGAGGTCTTCATGGCACGCGTGCGTTTTGTATTATCAAAAAGGGCATCCACAGCCTCCTGGAGCATCCTCTTCTCATTCTTGATTATCACGCTCGGGGCCTTGAGTTCCATAAGCCTCTTCAGTCTGTTGTTCCTGTTTATTACCCTCCTGTACAGGTCGTTAAGGTCAGAGGTGGCAAACCTTCCGCCATCGAGGTGAACGAGTGGTCTGAGATCCGGGGGAAGTACCGGAACCACATCCAGTATCATCCACTCCGGCTTGTTCCCCGATTTCCTGAAGGCCTCTATAACCTTCAGGCGCTTTGTGAGCTTCCTCTTCTGTCCAACAGAAGAGGATTCCTGTATCCTGGTCTTAAGCTCAACGCTGAGAACTTCAAGATCGACCTTTCTGAGCAGCTCCCGTACGGCCTCGGCCCCCATTCCCGACTTGAACGCACTTCCATGCTCGGCGGTCATCTTTTTATACTCTTCTTCCGAGAGGAGCTGTTTTTCCTTAAGGGGGGTATCCCCGGCATCTATCACTATGTAACTCTCAAAGTAGAGCACCTTCTCAAGATAACGCATGGTCATGTCAAGGAGTGTTCCTATCCTGCTTGGAACACCTTTTAAGAACCAGATATGGGCCACCGGGGTTGCCAGCTCAATATGTCCGAGCCTTTCCCTTCTGACCCTTGCCTGGATCACCTCAACTCCACACTTGTCGCAGACCACTCCCCTGTGTTTCATCCTCTTGTACTTCCCGCAAAGGCATTCCCAGTCTTTTACCGGGCCGAATATCTTTGCACAGAAGAGGCCATCCCTTTCCGGCTTGAATGTCCTGTAATTAATGGTTTCCGGTTTTTTGACCTCACCAAAAGACCATTCACGGATTCTCTCGGGAGAGGCCACTTTAATCCTGATTGCATCAAAATCCCTTGGATTCCTCGGCTTCTGATAAAGGGAGTAAATCTCTTCCATGGGAGCCTTCATCTCAATGTAAGGACTTTTTTTACTAACTGCTTTTGCTTCACTCTGCAAGGCATCCATATATCTATTCCCCCTTCTTCCTTTTTTCTAAAATCTCGACATCCAGGCAGAGACTCCTCAGTTCCTTTATCAGGACATTAAAGGATTCCGGCACCCCGGATTCAAGAGACGCCTCACCCTTGACTATCGCCTCGTACATCTTTCCCCTGCCCTGGACATCGTCACTCTTGACGGTCAGAAATTCCTGAAGTGTATAGGCTGCTCCATATGCCTCAAGCGCCCAGACTTCCATCTCTCCCAGTCTCTGACCACCAAACTGGGCCTTACCGCCAAGAGGCTGCTGTGTAACCAGTGAGTATGGACCTATTGACCTTGCATGCACCTTGTCATCCACAAGATGGTGCAGCTTCATCATATACATGGTTCCCACGGTAACGGGTCTCTCAAAGGGCTCGCCTGTTCTTCCGTCACAAAGGGTGACCTGACCATTTACAGGCAGTCCTGCCTTCTTCAGTAATCCCTTTACTTCAGTTTCACTTGCACCCTCAAAGACCGGTGAAGCAACGTATATCCCAAGAGACCTCGCTGCCCAGCCAAGGTGAGTCTCCAGTATCTGCCCCACATTCATTCTTGAAGGAACACCAAGAGGATTGAGCACAATATCCACCGGAGTGCCGTCAGGGAGATAAGGCATGTCCTCCTCAGGAAGGACCATTGATATAACTCCCTTGTTGCCATGCCTTCCGGCCATCTTATCACCGCTCTGAACCTTTCTCTTCATGGCAATATAGACCTTTACAAGTTTGTTCACACCCGGTGACAGGTCATCCCCTTTTCTGAGGCGTTCCACCTTTTCATCATATATCGACTGAAGTTGTTTGGTGTAATCCTTTATCTGCTTTATGTAGAGCTCTATCTTCTTCTGCACTTCAGGGTCCTGCACCTTAATTTTGCTGATGTACTGGTCCTTTATCTTTTCAAGGTCTTTAGCGGTAACCTTCTTTCCTTTCCCGCAGATTACCTCCCTGCTCTTTGGAATCCTGATATCCTCATCAGCCTTCTGTCCCGCAAGAATATCCCTGATCTTAAGGTATCCCTCTTCAGTTGCAATACGTACCCTTTCCTCCAGGTCCCTCTGAAGCTCCTTTATCTCATCTTCCTCTATGCTCTTGGTTCTCAAATCCTTCCTGGAGCCTTTTCTTGAAAATATCCTCACATCCACCACAGCGCCTGATATACCCGGCGGTACCCTGAGAGAGGAGTCCTTGACATCCTCGGCCTTTTCGCCAAAGATTGCCCTGAGCAGCTTCTCTTCCGATGTCAGTTGCGACTCACCTTTTGGTGTAACCTTGCCGACAACAATGTCCCCTGGATTAACCTCTGCACCAATCCTCACTATACCACTTTCGTCAAGGTCCTTCAGCGCCTCTTCTCCAACATTGGGGATATCCCTTGTAATCTCTTCCGGTCCAAGCTTTGTCTCGCGGGCCTCAACCTCGAACTCCTCAATATGTATTGAGGTGTAAACGTCATCCTTCACAAGCCTTTCACATATAAGAATTGCATCCTCAAAGTTGTATCCACCCCACGGCATGAAAGCCACAAGTACATTCTTGCCGGGTGCAAGTTCACCAAGGTCTGTACATGGACCATCAGCCAGCACATCACCCTTTTCAACCCTGTCGCCCTGTTTTACTATGGCTTTTTGATTGAAACATGTACCCTGGTTTGAACGGGCGAACTTCATAAGGTTATATATATCAACTCTGCCGCCTTCTTCAGAATCCAGCAGGTCGAATTCCGACTCCTGATCCTTGTCTTCAGTAACCCTCACCACAATCCTTGTTGAATCCACACTCTCGACAATCCCCGACCTCCTGGCAAGCACCACAACACCTGAATCTTTTGCCGCAACCCCTTCCATTCCGGTTCCAACGAGGGGGGCATCCGAGGTCAGTAGCGGTACTGCCTGACGCTGCATATTTGAGCCCATAAGCGCCCTGTTGGCATCATCGTTTTCAAGAAAAGGTATCAGGCTTGCCGATACTCCTACAACCTGTTTAGGCGAAACATCCATAAACTGCACTTCTTCCGGGGGCACCATCTTGAAGTCACCTGCAAGCCTGGCAGGTACTGCCTCGCCAACAAGCCTCCCCTTCTTGCCCACAGGCGTTGTAGCCTCGGCAATTACATACTTCTCACCATCAATGGCTGTAAGGTATTCCACCTCATCAGTGACGTTTCCAGCCTTAATCTTTCTGTACGGCGCCTCAATAAAACCGTATTCGTTTATCCGTGCATAGGTAGCAAGAGAAGTTATCAGACCGATATTAGGTCCTTCAGGTGTCTCGATAGGACATATCCTTCCGTAATGTGTCGGGTGTACATCCCTGACTTCAAACCCGGCCCTCTCCCTGGTAAGTCCTCCGGGCCCGAGGGCGCTCAATCTCCTCTTATGGGTTATCTCGGAGAGGGGATTGGTCTGGTCCATAAACTGGCTCAACTGGCTTGAACCGAAGAATTCCTTTACAGCAGCCATCACAGGCTTGGCATTTATAATATCATGGGGCATAACCTCTTCGAGTTCGGTAAGTGTCATCTTCTCCTTTATGGCCCTCTCCATCCTGATAAGGCCGATACGGAACTGGTTCTCCAGCAGCTCACCAACTCCCCTCACCCTCCTGTTTCCAAGATGGTCTATATCGTCCACTTCACCCTGACCGGTTCTGAGCTTCAGGAGATATTTCACTATCTCTATTATGTCCCTGTCTGTAAGCACTTTTGTTTCCAGGGGTATATCAAGTCCCAGCTTCTTGTTTATCTTCAGCCTGCCAACAGGAGAGAGGTCATATCTCTTCTCATCAAAGAACAACCCGTTAAAGAGCTCCTCGGCAGCCTCAACCGTTGATGGCTCTCCCGGACGAAGTTTCTTGTATATCTCGATAAGTGCCTCATCCCGGCTGCTTACCTTGTCCGTGATTATGGTATCCCTCAAGGACGGGAGATATCTTACATTGTCTATGAAGAGGAGCTCTATGGAATCCAGTTTCAGGGCGATCAGCCTGTCAAGCACCTCTTCGGTTATGGATTCGTTGCTCTCCAGGATTATCTCTCCGGTTTCAGGGTCTATGATATCTTTCAGTGTAATCCTGCCGATTATCTCTTCGCTGGCAACGGGAATCTCTTCTATTCCTGAATTGGCGAGCCTCCTGAGCGCTACCTTTGTTATCTTGCTACCTTCCTTGAGGATCACATCACCGGTATCAGGTGCCTTAACTTCAAACCTTGACTTCACTCCGGCAAGTATCTCGGAAACAGGCCTTGTAAACTTATCCTTCCCTGTAATTCTGACAACTTCCGAGGGATAAAAGGTGCTGAGGAGGTCCTCATTAGTATAGCCAAGGGCCTTTAAAACTATAGTTGCCGGTATCTTTCTCCTGCGGTCTATCCTTACATAAAGAACATCCTTTGTATCAAACTCAAAGTCCAGCCAGGACCCCCTCGAGGGGATTACCCTTGAGGTGTACAGCGGCCTGCCGCTTACATGGGTCTTTGTTTTGTCAGGACTGAAGAAGACACCGGGAGAACGGTGTAACTGACTTACAATAACCCTCTCAGTGCCGTTTACAATAAAAGTACCCGTATCCGTCATAAGGGGAATCTCTCCCATATAAACTTCCTGCTCTCTTGATTCCTTAAGCACCTTGTTTTTTGATTCATCGATCTCGTAGAGGTCTAACCTGACTTTTATTTTCAGGGGAGCCCCGTAAGTAACACCTTTATGAAGGCATTCCCTCATTGTAAACTTGGGCTTTCTGATGGCATACTCTATAAATTCAATAGTCGCAGTCTCATTATAGTCGGAAATAGGAAACACACTCCTGAAGGCAGCCTGCAGTCCCGCTTCTTTCCTTTTCTCCGGCAAGATATCCTTCTGAAGGAATCTTTCGTAGGAAACCTTCTGGAATTCAATCAGGTATGGTACATCCAGCAAGGGGGGAACCTTTCCAAAACTGAGTCTTTCTCTTAAAACCCTTTCCATGGTTCTCCTTTCAAAATTCGTTATTAGTTAATACGTTTTTACGCATCAAAAACATTTAAACCGTTATACGCTATACATATGACAAAGTCGTCAGTATAGCGTATAACGATTAACGGCTTTACTTTATTTCTACAGTAGCTCCCTGTTCCTCAAGTTTTGCCTTGACGGCCTCTGCCTCATCCTTTGAAACACCCTCCTTGACAGGTGCCGGGGCACTGTCCACAACAGCCTTTGCCTCCTTAAGGCCAAGCCCCGTGATCTCCCTGACAGCCTTGATTACCTGAATCTTCTTGTCACCGACAGCTGTAAGCACCACATCAAAGCTTGTCTTTTCCTCAGCAGGGGCCTCATCAGCACCTGCCGGCATGGCAGCCATAGCAACCGGGGCCGCGGCCTCCACACCATACCTCTCTTCAAACTCCTTGATAAACTGTGACATTTCAAGGATTGTCATATTATCAATAAACTCAAAAACCTGCTCCTTTGTAACTTCTGCCATTCTTTCTATCCTCCTTAGGAATATTGTTATTTGTTATCCGTCAACAGTTATCAGCAATGCGCTATTGACTCTTCTTTTCTTTCAACCCGTTAAGGGCATAGCCAAACTTACGTATGGTTGCCTGCAGTAGAGACGCCATCTTCGACATTGGGGCAGCCATGGTACCGGCAAGCATTGCAAGCTGAACATCCCTTGACGGGAGACTTGCCACAGCTTTTAAGTCCTTGAGGTCCATAAACTTACCCTCAATTACTCCACCCTTTACCCCGAGCATGTCATTGCCCTTTGCATATTCCAGGA
Source organism: bacterium (assembly GCA_036244995.1). GTDB lineage: Bacteria > Nitrospirota > Thermodesulfovibrionia > Thermodesulfovibrionales > JdFR-85 > BMS3Bbin07. The sequence continues at coordinate 10,453 of BTTF01000060.1, forward strand.
CCTTTTTGGCAACCAGCACCGGGTCATCATATCCGATCGCAATACCAACAGGACCAACAAACTGCTCTTTTGCAACGGAAACGGTTGTATCTTCAGCAGCAATCTTTGCAAGGGTGTTTTTTACTACCCTGTAGTCGAGATCCGACTCCCTGAGCAACCTTCGCATCTGCGATATCTGTGCAACTGTCAAACCCTTATAGTCTGTAAAGACTACTCCCTTCGCCCTTGCAAATTTCTCTTTAAGTTCCTCAAGTTCCTCAGACTTCTGTTTTCTGGTTTTCAGATTTACCTCCTTTCCCAGAGACAACAATGCCAATTTTAGATTGACAATTGACGATTGACGATTAAAAAATCGCAAATCAGCAATTCCACGGGCCTCGGCAGGCTGACAAAGCGGTTGAAGATTCACGATTTTTCCAAATCCCGAATCCGCCTTTGCCATTTAATATTTGAACCTGCTGTCTCTGACCGAAAAATTAACCAGGTAATACCCGGACATAAAACAATGTTCTGCTGTTTTGAGACTTTACGGCAATTTCATGGCTGTTTTAACTATAGCTGTTTAACAAGGTCTTACTTGCTTGAAATGGAATAATGAAAGTCAAAGTTGTTACCCCCCCGTAGCAGCGGACATGATGAGCAGCTAATTCAGCATACCAACACTAAGCAGCCTTTTTTATCACAGTGTTTACATCAACCTTTACCCCGGGGCCCATGGTTGAGGAAAGAACGACTCCATTTATGTATTTACCCTTGGCCGCAGAAGGCTTGGCCTTCATAAGTGCACTTAAGGCAACCTTTATATTTTCAGCAAGTTTTTCCTTGTCAAAGGAAACCTTGCCAACCGACATGTGCACAATGCCCCCTTTTTCAACCCTGAAATCAACCTTGCCCGCCTTTATCTCCTTAACCGCCTTCCCGACATCAAAGGTGACGGTGCCAAGTTTCGGGTTGGGCATCAATCCCCTTGGCCCCAGTATCTTTCCAATCTTCCCGACTAACCCCATCATGTCCGGGGTAGCCACGGCCTTGTCAAATTCAAGCCATCCCTTCTGTATCTTCTCAACAATATCCTCGGCACCAACATAATCAGCGCCTGCCTCAAGGGCCTCTTTCTCCTTCTCGCCCCTGGCAAAAACAAGAACCCTGACCTTCCTTCCTGTTCCGTGAGGCAGTGAGACCGTCCCTCTGACAATCTGGTCTGACTTCTTGGGGTCAACCCCCAAATTCACAGCAAGGTCTACACTCTCATCGAACTTTACAAAAGAGGTCTCCCTGATAATATCCAGAGCCTCATCAAGAAAATATTCCCTCGTCACATCCACTTTCTTCCTGGCCTCTATAATCTTTTTACCCATAAAATTTAAAGTCCTCCTTTTTGATTTACGATTGACGATCCTCTATATCCTCAAAACTGCAACCAATCGTCAATTTTCAACCACCTCGATGCCCATGCTCCTGGCAGTGCCCTTTATAATATTTACAGCCTCATCAACTCTGTAGGCATTAAGGTCTGGCATCTTGGTCGTGGCAATCTCCTTCGCCTGATCAATGGTTATCTTGCCAACGGTCTCTTTTCCTGCCTCTGAAGCCCCCTTTATTACCCCGGCTGCCTTTTTGATAAGCTCCGGTGCAGGCGGGGTCTTTGTGATAAAGGAAAAGGATCTGTCTGCATATACACTAAGGACAGCAGGAATTATCGTGTCCCCCATAGCCTCGGTCTTTGCATTGAACTGCTTGCAAAAGTCCATGATATTTATCCCGTGGGGACCAAGGGCAGGACCTACAGGCGGGGCCGGAGATGCCTTACCTGCCTGTATCTGCAACCTGACTTCCGCTATTACTTCCTTGGCCATTCTGTTCCTCCCTTTTAAGTTCGTTTTGCAAAAATACGTTGTTCTTTATTGAAAACCAAAGAGTATTACCAACCGGCACCCCTGCTTCCGGGTTCCCGGATAGTTCAACTTGATGATTATGTCTTCTCCACCTGATAAAAACTGAGCTCCACCGGTGTCTGTCTTCCGAAGATACTCACCATTACCTTCAACCTTCCATGGTCAATATCTATCTCATCAACGACACCCACAAAGTTAACGAACGGACCGTCAATTATACGCACATTCTCTCCCCGCTGGTACTGTGTTTTGGGAGGCTGCTGCGGGGCCCTTTCCAACTGCTGCAGGACAATCTCAACCTCTTCTTCAGGTAAGGCTAACGGCTTGGTTCCGCCAACAAATCCCGTCACACGGGGAATACTCCTTATCAGATGCCAGGTCTCGTCATCAAGCACCATCTCCACCAGGATGTATCCGGGATAAAACTTCCTGTCCGTCTCTTTCTTTTTTCCGCTTTTAAGCTCAACAACTCGCTCAGTCGGAATAAGCACACGGAATATTTTATCCTCCAGCACCTTTCTCTTTACCTTATCCTCTATGGCATCCCTGACCTTCTCCTCAAATCCGGAATATGTATGTACAACGTACCAGTTTTTGTCCATTGCCCCTACCTTAACTTAAAATAAATTTCACAAACTTTGACAAAACAAAATCAACCGATCCAAGGAATACCGCAACAATAATGGTGGATATAATAACCACCCAGGTTGAACCTATTAATTCATCCTTGGTTGGAAACAGTACCTTTTTTGTCTCCAGCTTTACTTCTCTCAGGAAATTCTTTATTCCTTTTAACATTTTCCGATTCCTGTTCCTGAAATATATTTATTAAATAACAGTTCCGACATCATACCCTTTCATAATACAAAAATATGGCAGGCCAGGCAGGATTCGAACCCGCAACCCTCGGATTTGGAGTCCGACGCTCTACCAGTTAGAGCTACTGGCCCATCAATAATATTGTCGATTTTCGATTGACAATTGATAATTATCGGTTTCAATAGTCAATCGTCAATCGCTACGCCTTTGTCTCCTTGTGAGAAGTATGCTTTCTGCAGTGGCGGCAATACTTCTTCAGTTGAAGTTTTTCCGTTGTATTCTTCTTGTTCTTCATGGTTGAGTAATTCCTGTTTCTGCACTCTGCACATTGTAAAAGTATAATATCCCTCATCTCATTTTATCCTCTTCTTAAAAGTAACTACTATTTTCATAAGCCTACTCAATTATCCTGGTAACAACCCCAGCGCCTACAGTACGGCCACCTTCCCTTATCGCAAACCTTACTCCCTCTTCCATTGCCACGGTCGTTATCAACTCTACCTCTACATTCACGTTATCTCCGGGCATCACCATCTCCAC
>BTTF01000061.1:0-13276 GCA_036244995.1 bacterium
TGGAAACGATCCAGACCGAGTTCCCGACTGTAGAAGCATTCGAGCGTGATTTCCCTTCCCTCTGCTTTGCCATTGCTACGGGAGTCGGCAAGACACGGTTGATGGGCGCTTTTATCAGCTACCTGTGCCTGAGTGAGGGTATCCGTCATTTCTTTGTGCTTGCCCCGAACCTGACGATCTACAATAAGCTGATTACCGATTTCACGCCGAACACGCCGAAGTATGTTTTTCAGGGCATCTCCGAATTCGCAGTCAACCCGCCGGAGATCATAACCGGAGACAACTACGAGAGCGGACGCGGTCTCAGAGGATCTGATTTTTTCGGGAATCATGATTCCATTCATATCAACATTTTCAATATCTCGAAGATCAATAGCGAAGTACGCGGCGGCAAGAGCCCGAAGATCAAGCGCCTGAGCGAGTACATCGGGCAGAGTTATTTCGATTACCTTGCCGGGCTGGACGACCTGGTGATGCTGATGGATGAATCGCATCGCTACCGCGCCAGCGCCGGAGTGCGAGCGATAAACGAGTTGAATCCCATTCTGGGGCTGGAGCTGACCGCTACACCACAGGTGGAGCAAGGCCAGCGCTCCGAGCCTTTTAAAAATGTGATTTACAGTTATCCCCTGAGCAGTGCAATGACTGACGGCTTCGTGAAGGAACCTGCTGTGGCCACTCGCGAGAACTTCGATGCAGCGAACTACTCGGTCGAAGGCCTGGAAAAGATCAAGCTCGAAGACGGTGTTCGGATTCACGAGAACACAAAGGTTGAGCTGGAGGTGTATGCCCGAAACAATGACCAGCCGATCGTCAAACCGTTCATGCTGGTTGTCGCCCAGGACACTACGCACGCCGATACGCTTCAGAAGGTTATGGAAGATAATGAGTTTTTCGAGGGGAGATACAAGGGCAAGGTGATCACCGTCCACTCAAACGTGCGCGGCGAAGAAAAAGACGAGGTCGTCGAGCATTTGCTGAACGTTGAAAATCCGGACAATCCGGTTGAGGTCGTTATTCACGTCAATATGCTCAAAGAGGGATGGGACGTTACGAATCTCTATACCATCGTCCCTCTGCGTGCCGCAAACTCCCGAACCCTGGTGGAGCAGTCCATCGGCCGGGGGCTGCGTCTGCCCTATGGCAAACGGGTGGGAGTTCCGGTCGTGGATCGACTGACCATCGTATCGCACGACAGGTTTCAGGAGATCATCGATCACGCCAACGATCCTAACTCGATCATCCGCACCGGCGTGGTCATTGGAAAGGATATCCCCGAGGCGGGAAAGAAAGCGGTGATCGTCGAATCCGAGTTTGAGAAGATCATCTCAGCATCTCCACGGAAGGCTGGTGAAAAAGAGAAGACTCCGGAAACCCGCAGCCTCTTCGAGAAACCGGAAGAGCAGGAAGTGGCGAAGGCTACGTTCCAGGTCATCCGGCAGTATGAACGACTAAGCGGCAGCAAGCAACTTCAGGACGCGGAGATCCAGGAGGAAATCATCAGGAAGGTTGAGGAAATCGCCCGTCCCGGGCTCGGACTCCTGTATGATGGTCTCGACAAAGATACCGTCTCAAATGTTGTGAAGAAAACTGCGGAGCTGTATCAGAAAATGTCGATAGACATTCCTAAAATCGTGGTAGTGCCGAAGGGAAAGGTGGTAGCCGGATACGAAAATTTCGATCTGGACACCGGGAACATTAACCTGCAACCGGTAGCGCAGGATATTCTCATCCAGCACCTGCATGACATGCAAAGGTACAGGCTACATGACGGATCAGGCGTGGTTGAGGAGAAGCGGCCGGAAAATTACCTCGTGCGCGGGTTGATCGATTTCAATGATATCAGTTATGACGATCACGCAGCATTGCTCTATAAGCTGGCCACTCAGATAGTTACGCACCTGCGCACCTACCTGAGCAAAGAAGATGACGTTGTGAATGTGCTGCAATACCACCAGCAAGCTCTTGTGAAGCTGATCCACTCCCAAATGCAGGACCATTTTGTAGAGTCGGCTGTCTCTTACGAGGCACATGTTACCAAGGGATTTCGGACTTTGCGTCCTAATAACTATACGACTGCTGCGGATCAAGCGGTTCGTGACTTCAGGACGCCGATCCCGGACGGCGAGAAAAACCGGATTGGTTCGATGCTTTTCGGCGGCTTTCAGAAATGCCTGTATTCGGTACAGAAGTTTGACTCCGATCCGGAGCGGCGCTTTGCGGTGATCCTCGAAAACGATGAAAATATCCTCAAGTGGTTCAAGCCCGCCAAGGGCGATTTTCAGATTCACTACAGCCATGATCAATCGTATGAACCGGATTTTGTCGTTGAGACCACAGCCGGGAAATTCCTCTGCGAGCCCAAGCGTGCCTCCGAAATTTCAGACGATGTTGTCCGGTTAAAGGCTGATGCGGCCGCCGTCTGGTGTGAACATGCAACGGTTCACTCGAAGACTTGTGGCGGCAAGCCATGGACCTATCTCCTGATTCCTCATGACCAGATATCCGAACAAATGAGTTTGTCCGGCCTGGCGGCCAGGTGTACCTATAGATCACGGGGACAGGCGAACGACAGTCATGGAAGGGAATAACAAATAATCCGTTTTCTTCACAACGGCAACCGGCAATTAGAAATCACCCAGCACTTCTTTTCTGAAGGGATTCAGGGGAGATTTGGTCGGAATTTTGGAACCTCCGGGACATCCTGTATTCCTGCGTTGCAAAATTCTTGACGTAAAAAGATAGAACAATATAATTCATAGGCTCTTGAGAAACTAATAAAAGAGGGTGAAGGCGTTTCTGACTATCCCCGACAAGCCAAACAGTTGTTTGCAGAAATATCGTTTGCCCGATGTGGGGAAACGCTTGCTGAAGTCCATTCCGTGTCATGGCTCTGCCTGTCCGAGCTATCGCATGTGTTACAATATCCCATTCGCAATCACAGGCAGTGAATTCCGATCAGCTGCAAAGGCGCAGTTCGACAATTTCTGCGCCGGGATAATAATAAAGGGAAAACTGAAGCTGTCCGGGGGCGACAATTGAACAAGACCAACAATCTGATAACATGGCGGGTGAGCAAGGGGAGCCGGTCATGAGCAGACTCAGAAAGAGCGGTGGCTATCGGGATTTGCGTACCTTTCAGTCCGCCACGCTCATTTATGACGCCACCTATTGGTTTTGCGAGAAGTTTCTTAATCCGCGTTCTCGCACAGTCGATCAGATGGTGCAGGCCGCCCGCAGTGGACGCCAGAACATTGCCGAAGGCTCCCGGGCTGCTGCGACCTCCAGTCAAACGGAGCTGCGCCTTGTTAATGTTGCCCGTGCCAGCCTTGAAGAATTGCTGCTTGACTATGAGGATTTCCTCAGACACCGTCGGCAGTTACAATGGGCCAAGGACGATCCCGAGGCACGGGCCGTTCGGCGAGTGGCGGGAGACAATCAGTCCGATTGGCCGGATCTGACCGATCAACAACGAGCCGTGCTGTATGCCGGGTGGCTTGAACATGACGACCCCTCTGTTCGCGCCAATGCACTGATCTGCCTGATTCACCAGACGAACTACCTGCTCGACCAGCAGATAGCTGCACTTGAGAAACAGTTTGTTGAAGAAGGCGGCTATAGCGAACTGCTCGCCGCCAGGCGATTAAAGCAGCGGACTGATCAGAGCAATAAGACCGATCGCTCCGATTTTCCGCCTTGTCCGCAGTGCGGAAAGCTCATGGTGCTGCGTACAGCGAAGACCGGCCAAAACACCGGAAAACAGTTTCTCGGATGTTCCGGCTACCCTGACTGCAAGGGAGCGAAGGATTTGTGAGGAGATCGGTCTGATCCGACTGATCTAACTGATCTGACCGATTAACAACAAAAAAAAGAGGAAGTTTAGACTATGTCAGCAGTCGTTATAATACCGGCAAGATACGGTTCAACAAGGTTTCCAGGCAAGCTTTTATCGCTCCTGTCAGGTAAGCCGGTTATCAGGCATGTCTATGAGCGGGCAATGACTGCCACGCTTGCGGACAGCGTAATTGTGGCAACGGACAGCGATAAAATCCATCAGACCGTCCGGTCTTTTGGCGGTGATGCCGTGATGACGTCTTCCGAGCATCCGTCAGGTACGGACAGGATAGCCGAGGTCGCAAGAGGGGCTGATTATGATATAATTGTGAATGTCCAGGGGGATGAACCCCTTATAATGGGAGAGATGATCGATAGTGTAATCAGTCTCCTTGAGGACAGCCGGGCGGATATGGGAACGCTTGTAAAGAGGATAGAGGACCCTGAGGAGGTTTTTGACCCCAATGTGGTTAAGGTCGTTTTTGACACTCAAGGGTTTGCCCTCTACTTCTCCAGGGCTCCGATACCGTTTTACAGGGAAGAGTTTCCGGATTGTCGATTTTCGATTGATGATTGTCGATTAAATAAAAAGAAGATTTCAAGTTCTCAATCATCAGTTGGCAATCGTCAATCTTCAATCATCAATCTTCAATTGCATAAGCATATCGGTATCTACAGCTACCGCAGGGATGTGCTCCTGAGATTGACGGAACTCTCACAATCCGCCCTTGAGAAGGCTGAAAAACTTGAGCAGTTGAGGGCGTTGGAGAATGGGTACAGGATAAAGGTCGGGATTACCGGACACGAGACCATCGGGGTGGATACAAGGGAGGATATGGAGAAGGTTGAGAGATGGTTAGGAGAGAGCGGGAAATAGTAGAGAAGTTTATTGGAGTGGATTCGTGTTTATTCGTGGCTGAATATTTTAATAATCCGGGGAAAAGGGTGGTGAAATGGCAAAGTATATCTTTGTAACAGGCGGGGTTGTATCCTCTCTTGGTAAGGGGATTGCAGCCGCTGCCATAGGGGCATTATTGGAGGCAAGGGGATTACGGGTTACACTTCAGAAACTTGACCCCTATATAAATGTAGACCCCGGCACACTCAGTCCCTTTCAGCATGGGGAGGTGTTTGTTACGGATGACGGTGCAGAGACAGACCTCGACCTCGGACACTACGAGAGGTTCACACACATAAGGACCAAGCAGGCCAACAATGCCACTACCGGGCGGATTTACCACAATGTGATAACCAAGGAGAGAAGGGGTGATTATCTTGGTGATACAGTACAGGTAATACCTCATATAACGGATGAGATCAAGAACACCATTAAGGCTGTCAGTGATGATTACGACGTTGTTATTGTGGAGATCGGCGGCACTATCGGCGACATAGAGAGCCTGCCCTTTCTGGAGGCCATCAGGCAGATGCGGTATGACGTGGACAGGGAGAATGTGCTCTATGTCCATCTGACCCTCATCCCCTATATACCGAGTGCCGGGGAGCTGAAGACAAAACCCACGCAGCACAGCGTGAGGGAATTAAGGGAGATCGGTATTCAGCCTGATGCGCTCCTGTGCCGCTGTGACAGGCCCCTGCCCCCGGGGATCAAGAAGAAGATTGCCCTCTATTGTAATGTTGATGTGGATGCCGTAATAGGTGCGATTGATGTGGAGACCATCTATGAAGTGCCCCTTGCACTTCATGAGGAAGACCTTGACACCCTTATAGCAAACAAGTTTGGTTTTGAGACAGGGAAGCCGGACCTGAGCAGATGGCAGGAGGTGGTCAGGAGGATAAAAGAGCCCAGAAACGAGGTGACCATTGCCATTGTTGGCAAATACATAGGGCTAAAGGATTCCTATAAAAGCCTCCTGGAGGCACTCATACATGGCGGTATTGCCAATGATGCAAGGATTATCTTCCAGTGGGTCGATTCCGAGGAGGTAGAGGTTCATGGCCCTGAAAGGTTTCTCCCGGAGGTTGACGGTGTCCTGGTGCCCGGCGGGTTCGGCTACAGGGGAATTGAAGGCAAAATTGAGGCGATAAGGTATGCAAGGGAAAAGAAGATACCCTATCTGGGAATATGCCTGGGGATGCAGTGTGCAGTGATAGAGTTTGCAAGGAATGTCTGTGGTCTTGAAAAGGCAAACAGCTCCGAGTTTGATATAAACACTCCGGACCCGGTGATCTATCTTATGGAAAAATGGTATGACTTCAGAAAGGGAAAGATCGAGGAGAGGTCTGTTGAGAGCCAGAAGGGCGGCACCATGCGCCTTGGGGCCTATCCATGCGTACTCACAGAGGGCTCACATGCTCACAATGCCTACAGGGTTAAGGAGATATCCGAAAGGCACAGGCACAGATACGAGTTCAATAACGCCTACCGGGGTGTATTTGCCCGGCATGGACTGAGGGTAAGCGGAGCGAGTCCGGACGGCGAACTTGTAGAGATCGTTGAGCTTGAGGACCACCCATGGTTTCTCGGGTGTCAGTTTCATCCCGAGTTCAAGTCCCGCCCTACAGAGCCTCATCCCCTCTTCAAGTCGTTCGTAGAGGCCTCCCTCAGGGAGAAGAGGTCCCTGTTTCCGTATCTGGGAGGTGAATCCCTGACAGATATACGTGTCTCTTCAAAGCATGATGATGACGATGAAGCCGGATAATAAGGGTTTGACAGGGGATGGCCTCCTTGTCATTGCAGGCCCGTGCGTGATAGAGACGGAGGATATAGTCCTTGAGACTGCCCAAAGGCTCAGGGATATCTGCCGGAGGCTGCAACTGCCGTTCATATTCAAGAGCTCTTATGACAAGGCCAACAGGACGTCCGTAAAATCCTTTCGCGGCCCCGGCATTGACCGGGGGCTGAGAATACTTGAGGCTGTGCGGGACAAGTTTTCCGTGCCGGTGCTTACTGATGTGCATTCCCCTTCAGAGGCAGTACGTGCTGCCGAGGTTGTGGACATCATTCAGATACCCGCCCTTCTGTGCCGTCAGACAGATATTATCATAGCTGCCTCCGAGACCGGAAAGGGTGTGAATATCAAGAAGGGCCAGTTTCTTTCTCCCTGGGACGTCAAAAATGTTATAGATAAATTTACCTCTACCGGCAATACCAACCTGATGATAACCGAGAGGGGAACCTCTTTTGGATATAATAACCTGGTCGTTGACTTCAGGGCTTTTCCTGTAATGAGGTCTTTTGGTTATCCTGTAATATTTGATGTTACTCACAGTCTGCAGCTTCCCGGAGGGCAGGGTACATGCTCGGGCGGGCAGCGGGAGTTTGCCGAGCCGCTCGCAAGGGCTGCGGTTGCAGCCGGTGTTGACGGACTCTTTATGGAGGTGCATCCGGACCCTGACAGGGCCTCCTGCGACGGGCCTAACATGATACCACTTAAAGAGGTGGAGGGTCTTTTGGGAAGATTAAGGGAGATATTCCGGGTGATAAAGGGCTTATGAATATCCTTGAAGAGGCAAAAAAGGTATTAAGCGTTGAGGCCCTGGCTATCTCTGCCATGATAGAGAGGCTGGACAGCAATTTTGAGGAGGCCGTGGAGGCCATCTGCAGCAGCAGTGGAAGGACCGTTGTGACGGGTATGGGCAAGTCCGGCATAATCAGCAAGAAAATAGCTGCAACCCTCTCATCTACCGGGACCCCTGCCGTCTTTCTCCATCCTGCCGAGGCATGTCACGGAGACCTCGGGATGGTGACTGACGCGGATATTATAATCGCCCTGTCAAACAGTGGCGAGACCGAGGAGATAATAAGGCTCATTCCTTATCTGAAGCGCTTTGGAGTTACCCTCATATCCCTGACAAAGCCGGGCTCCACCCTTGCCAAGGCGTCCGAGTTCGTGCTCGATACATCCGTCAGGGAAGAGGCCTGCCCAATGGATATTGTTCCCACGGCATCAACTACTGCAGCGCTTGCAATGGGCGATGCCCTTGCTGTGGCGCTTATTATGAGGCGGGGTTTCAGGGAAGAGGACTTTGCCATGTTTCATCCCAACGGCTCACTCGGTAAAAAATTGCTCATAAAGGTTGAAGACCTTATGCATACAGGAGAAGATATCCCTGTGGTTGGCATGAATACACCCATGACGGATACCACACTTGTAATGTCCTCCAAACGGCTCGGTATGACTATTGTCTGCAATGAGGAAGGAGGGGTGGCAGGTGTAATAACGGACGGTGACCTCAGGCGCGGGCTGCATAGATGGGGGGCAGGGCTTTTCGGTATGAAGGCTGCTGAGGTAATGACCCGTAATCCAAGAATGATTTCCAGGGATACGCTTGCTGCAAAGGCTCTCTCACTGATGCAGCAGCACTCCATAACGGCCCTGATAGTGCCGGATGAGGAGAGCAGGCCGGCAGGTGTAATCCACCTCCATGATATCCTGAAGAAGGGGATTGTGTGAAGAAGAGTTTACCGCAGAGTACGCAGAGAACGCAGAGGAACCCATTTTAAAATATCTCTGTAAAACCCTGCATCCATTGCGGCAGGCTGAAACTTTTATGAGAAAAGGAGACTTGGTAGATGGGGGCGATTGATTCAACATCCGGGGATAATCCCGGTGCTCAACCTGATACATCTGATCTTGTTTTAGAGGCGGCAAGGAAGATAAAACTCCTCATCCTTGATGTGGACGGTGTCCTCACTGACGGGGGTATAATCCTCGACAACGAGGGTAATGAGCTCAAGTCCTTTCATGTCCGGGACGGACACGGGATAAGGCTGCTCATACGCAAGGGGGTGGATGTGGCGATTATTACAGGCCGCCGTTCAAAGGTGGTTGAGCGGAGGGCACATGAACTGGGTGTTAAGGAAGTCTACCAGAAGTGTTTTAACAAGGTAGTCGCCTATGAACAGATAAAGGAGACTTTCTCCGTACAGGACGAAGAGATCGCATATATCGGCGATGATGTTGTAGATATCCCCCTGCTCAGGAGGGTGGGATTACCTGTAACCGTGGCTGATGCATCCGGGGATGTGAGGGCATTTTCAATGATAGTGACCGGAAACAAAGGGGGCAGGGGGGCGGTGAGAGAGATTACCGACCTTATTCTTAAGGCAAAGGGGTTTTGGGAAGGGATAATCAATGACTACATTAAGACTTAACATCCCGACCATACTGACATTCAGCCGCATAGTCTCCATACCTTTCTTTCTTATACTTGCACCCAATTATCCGGTCTGGGGGGCGTTGATATTCGCTCTGGCGTCCCTGACGGATTTCCTTGACGGCTACATTGCAAGGAAGACCGGCCAGATTACCAGGTTCGGGATTATCATGGACCCCATAGCAGACAAGTTCCTTGTAATCTCGGCACTGATACTCCTTGTTGACCTTGGAAGCCTTTCGGCCTTTGTGGCCATAGTGATTATCGTCAGGGAGTTCCTGGTGACCGGGCTCAGGGTGGTTGCACTGTCAAAAAATATTGTCATACCGGCTGAAATGGGTGGAAAGCTGAAGACAACAGCCCAGATTATTGCCATCCTGTGTCTGGTGTTGAAAGACAGCCTGTTCGGTATAAACCTCTACGCTGCCGGTGTTGTCCTTATCTGGATTGCCCTTGTGCTTGCAGTCTTTTCAGGATTTCAATATACTGTTTCCTTCTGGAAGGTGGTTAAATGATCGTTGTACTGCTGATAGTCTCATATATTGCCGGAACCATTCCCTTTGGCCTTATCATAGCAAAAAGCCGGGGGATTGACCTCAGACGGGTCGGCAGCGGCAATATAGGGGCTACCAATGTCATGAGGACAGTCGGGAAAAAGGAGGCGCTTTTTACCCTGACAGGGGATATCATGAAGGGGGCCTTTGCAGTTGCCCTGATGAAGGTCTCCGGATATGGCGATCCATACACTGCGCTTGCGGGGCTGGTTGCCGTAACAGGGCATGATTATCCGGTGTTTTTCAGGTTTCGCGGTGGAAAGGGCGTTGCAACTTCGATAGGGGCGCTCCTCGTATATGCACCGTGTGTTGGTCTGTTAACTGTATTGATATGGCTTGCCGTGATATTTATATTCCGATACTCCTCCCTTGGTGCACTTACCGCCTTCACACTTTTGCCCCTGAATATGATTATTTTTAAAAAGGGCCTCACCGGTTTATCTCTTTCATTGCTCTTTGCCATACTCATTTACATAAAGCATAGGGAGAATATCAGGAGGCTCCTGCAAGGCAAAGAGCCCGGGGTTGGACAAAAAAAAAATAATTAGTGATATAATATTATTATTATTATGAAATAATGTTAAAAATTTTCTGCTTGCGGTAAGTCAAAATCTTCCCGGGGGTATGTGCTTGAAGAAAACGGCTGTTCTTTTTCTGAGCCTTTTACTTTTCTTAACCCAGCTCTTTTTTGCTCGGACAGTTGGGGCGGAACTTAAAACAAAGGAGGCCCTGACAACACCTGAGACTTACTCATATCTTCTATTGGAGGAAGCCAGGGGAAAGTCCGGCACTGAATCCGTTAAACTCATTAAAGAGGCAATCAGGGTGTCTCCGAATGACCCTGCAGCATATTTTGAGCTTTTCGATAAAACCCTCTCATTAGACCCACAGGAATTTTTTCACTCCCTGAACCATCTCTTTAAGGGCATAGCCGCTTACCCCAGGAGTTTCTGGTGGTTTTTCAACCTTACGGGCATATTATCAGGAGCGCTCTTAACCGCCCTTGTGCTTATCCCCTTTATTATTGCCTTAACAAGGTTGCCCCTTGATATTCCGCTCATGGCACATGAAATACAGGAAAATACCAGGACGGCAGGTTATCTCCTTGTACTGATCCCTTCCCTGTTGGGGCCATACTATTTTCTTGCCTCTCTATGCTTTCTGTCCTTCCTGCACCTGAAAGAAAGGGCGAGATATGCAGGTTACCTCATGCTTCTTGCGCTCATGTTAGCCCCCCTGCCGACTGCATATCTGAACAGTTACCTTTCTGCAAGTTCTTCTCCGGAGATAAAGGCTGCTGTTGCAGTTAATGAAGGCAGGAGTAATGCCTATGCAATTGAGACCCTCAAGGCCAAGCAGGAAATACCGTTAAAATTTTCTTATGCCCTTGCGCTCCAGAAAGAGGGAAGGATCAGGGCTGCTGCCGAGGAATACAGAAAGCTGATCTCATTAAAAAAGGACCCCAGGTTTTACATTAATCTTGGAAATTGCTATGCGGCAATGAAGCGGCTGAATAAGGCGATGGATATGTATAAGACCTCCATAAGTATTAAACCACTCCCCTCGGCCTATTACAATCTGAGCATGTTGGCAAGGGAAAAGCTGAAGTTCACTGCCGGAGACAAATATTTCCAGCAGGCCTCGAATATGGACTTTGACAGGATTGCACAATTCAGGGAATTACACAACGACACTAAAAGGCTTGCCCTTATGGACGAGGGACTATCTACAAAAGAACTGCTTTTGTTTGCAGTGGGGCAGGGATTGAAAGACGTGAATATCTTTTCTCTTGATGGGCCTTTGGTATTGATGGCCTTTTCGCTTTTATTAATAGTTATGCTCTTCATGTCCGGAGATTCGACTGCAATGGCAATGAGGTGTCGAAAATGCGGAAAACTCTACTGTGCTGCCTGTGAAAGACGTATGCCCAGGGGAGGGATGTGTACTGAATGTTTCCGGTCGATGATATCCTTTGAATCAAACCCGGCTGAAAGGGTTGATACCATTGTGAAGACTCATATTTATCTTAAAAAGAGGCGCAGGATACTTAATATCCTCTCCTTTACAATCCCGGGAATAACGCTGCTTTATGTTGGCAGGGTCTTCAGCGGAATCTTTTTTTCCTTTATCTTTCTCTTCTCTGCTTCAGCGCTGATTTTATCTGAATTCTTCAGGTTTAATATATATCCATACAATCATAGCTGGCTTACTGTTGTCCTCTCCCTGATTCTGTTATTATCTTATCTGTCAGGTAACCTTTATACACTCGGGAGGCTGAAAAAAGGATGGCTTTAACAGGTTCAATAAAGGAGTTTGGTCTTGCGGATATCCTGCAGCTAATCTATTTCCAGAAAAAAACAGGGATTCTTGAGATTGAAGGTCCGATAGACACCATAAAGATATACTTCCACGAAGGCAATATTGTTGCCGCAAGGTCAGCCAGGAGACCCGAGGAGAATCGTATCGGTAATATACTGATTAAAAAGGGCATCCTCAAGGAAGAAGAGCTGAAGGATTTACTCCAGAGACAGGCTCAGAGTGGAACAAGACTTGGAAGTCTCCTCATTCAGGAGAACCTTGTAGAAAGAGAAGTTCTTGTAGACATAATCACTCACCAGATTACAGACCAGATCGTACAGATGTTTACATGGAAAAAAGGGACTTATGAGTTTACTCCCCAGGGTGTGCCGATCGATAAAAACCTTGGCATTTCCCTTGACACACAGCATCTGCTCATGGAGGGGTTGAGGATTGTAGATGAGTGGTCAATCATTGAGGGAACGCTCACTCTTGATACTGTTTTTGAGAAGGTGGACAAAGCAGTGGAAACTGAACTCTCGGAGGAGGAAGCGGAGGCCCTGAATCTCGTAGACGGAGAAAACGATGTAAGCACTATAATTGAACTCTCGGGCAAGGATGATTTCGCTATCTCCAGGACCCTTGTTTCATTACTGGAAAAAGGTCTGATTTCCCCCATTGAAGAGGCTGAGGAGGTTGCAGAAGAACCTGTAAAAAAGAGAAACCTGTCAGTCGTTATGACTTACCTTATTCCGTTGCTTGTAATCATTGGTTTTGCCGTCTCCTTTGCACCTGCTACTGTCAGGAACCTTCCATTAGTTGACAGACTTGAGGCCTCCAATAAATTGGAGTTCATCAGGTTGTCTGTTGAAACATACAGGATAAAGAGCGGGTACTATCCGAAAAATCTGCCGGTTGACAATGCAACGGATCCCTGGGGGAATCGGTATGTCTATCTGCATACCGGCAATGGATACAGACTCTTCAGTGCGGGTCCGGACGGAAAACCGGATACCGGTGATGATATATTTTGAGATGAAACATGACAAAACCTGGTCATCCGCAGATTACACAGATTTCTCAGATTAAACTCGAAATACTCAAAACTTAACAAATGCATTGAAAGAAGGAGCCTTTATTAAAAGATGTCACCCTGAATTTATTTCAGGGTCTCGTTTTTAGAATTCTGAAGCAATATTTATCTTATTTTAAATCTGAGAAATCTGCGTAATCTGCGGATAAAAATTCTTTATGAAAAAGGCCGTTATACTTTTGAGCGGGGGGATAGACTCCTCCACAACCCTTGCGATTGCAAAGTCCGAGGGCTATGAGTGTTATACCCTCACTTTTGATTACAGCCAGAGACACCGCAGAGAACTTGAATCTGCCGAAAAGGTGGCAGATACCCTGGGGGTAAAAAGGCATCTTGTAATCCGTTTTGACCTCCGGGAGATAGGGGGCTCAGCCCT
>BTTF01000062.1:0-12644 GCA_036244995.1 bacterium
TCTTCTTTATCTGCTCCTTTACCAGGGTGGACGAGATATCCTCGTTGTTGCCCTGAAGTGAGCTGCTGAAGAAAAATCTGAAACTGAAGATTCCATGTGGACAGGCCAGATATTTGCTGGATGTAACCCTGCTGACGGTACTTTCGTGCATACTGATATCCGTGGCTACATCCCTTAGATTGAGCGGTTTGATATAGCGTGGACCGGAGTCGAAGAAGTCTTTCTGAAAATGGAGGATACTCTTTGTCACCTTGTAGATGGTCTTGTTCCTCTGGTCAAGACTCTTTATAAGCCAGAGGGCGGAACGGAGTTTTTCCTCAAGGAACTGCTTCTCATCCTTTGTCAGGGAGGCCTTGTTCATAAGGAGCTTTCTGTATTGCTTGTTCAGCCTGATTCTCGGAAGTCCCTCATCATTGAGGATAATCTGGTACTCACCGTCTATCTTCTCAATATATACATCCGGGATTACATAATTTGTCTCGTGGGACGAAAAATTTCTTGCGGGTTTGGGGTCAAGCTCTTCAATGATTCTTACAGCTATCATTATATCTTCATAGGTTGCACCGTACTGTTTTGCAATAACCTTATACTTCTTTTTCTCAAGCTCTCCAAGGTTGTTTTCAACTATTTTCTCAACCAGTGTTCCGGCAAGGCCGAGTACCTTTATCTGGATCAGCAGGCATTCCCTGAGATTTCTTGCGCCTATCCCCGGCGGGTCCAGTTCCTGAACAAGCCCTATGGCCTCTCTTACCTGCTCAACCGGGACTTTACAAATATCAGCCAGCTCTTCATCCGACATCCTCAGGTAGCCGTTGTCATCAATGTTGCCGATGATGGCTTCCCCGATAGTCTGAAGCCTTTCATCACTTGTGTTTAACCGGAGTTGCCAGTTTAGATGTTCGTAAAGGTTTGTCGAAGAACTGACAAACTGTTCAAATGATGTCGGAGCATCCGTTCCGGGTGTAAAATATCCGAGGTCTCTTCCGTCACTGCTTCTTTCATCAAAATAATCGTCAGCCCTGAAGGTCATGAGACTTTCAAGGGGTGCCAGCAGGTCTTCTTCAGGTGCTGATTCCGGGGGCTCAGCTTCCTCATTTTTTTGTTCTTCCTGTTTCTGTTCTTCCTGAAGCTCCTCTTCCTGAAGCTCCTCAAGGAACGGGTTCTCGGTGAGTTCCTGATTCAGGGCCTGCGTTAGCTCCAGCTGTGGCAGCTGCAGGAGTTTGATGGCCTGCTGAAGCTGAGGTGTCAGGACGAGTTTTTGCGATAATTTTATTTCAAGTCTGGTTTCAAGTGCCATTATAAGGTAAACTCCTCTCCAAGATAGGCCGACCTTACCTCAGGGTTATTGATTAGTTGCACGGGTTCACCTTCGTCCAGTACTGCTCCGTCACTGATAATATATGCCCTGTCGGTTATGGACAGTGTGTCTCTGACGTTATGGTCGGTCAGGAGTATGCCTATCCCCTTATCTTTAAGATACCTCAATGTGTTTTTTAATTCAAGTATGGCTATAGGGTCAATGCCTGCAAAAGGTTCATCAAAGAGAATAAAAGTCGGTTTTGTGGCAAGGGTGCGCGCAATCTCGGTCCTCCTCCTTTCACCGCCTGACAGGTGTATCCCCTTTCTCCCGGAAAAGTCTCTCAGCTGAAACTCTTCAAGAAGCCTCAGGAGTTCTTCCTCTATCTCTGTCTTGTTGTATCCCTTTATCTCCAGGATGGCCCGGATATTGTCCCTTACAGTAAGGCGTCTGAAGATAGAGGGCTCCTGGGGAAGATAGCTGATTCCCATTCTTGCGCGTTGGTACATGGGAAGACCGCTTATATCCGTTTCATCAAGAAATATCTCTCCGCTGTCGGCCTTTACCATACCGACTATCATGTAAAAGGTGGTTGTCTTTCCTGCCCCGTTGGGACCGAGGAGACCGACTATCTCTCCGGTCTTTACAGAGATATCAAGCCCTTTTACTGCGGCTTTTCCCTTATAAGACTTTTTCAGTCCTTTGGATAATAGTTTATGGGCCATTTTGTTTTTTTATTATTACACGGCTGTTTTCAACTTCTGAGCGGTCACTTGCAATATAATAAACCATCCTGTCTCCTGAAATTGTACTGTTACCCTCTGTGGCAACAGGGTTGCCGGTAAAGACGATCTTTTGCAGCTCTTTGTAATAGACGGCCTCTCCGGATGTTATCTCGCGTGCATCCTTAACGAGCTTCACGTTTCCCCTTGCCTCTATCTTTCCGACATCGCCGACCTCTGAATAAAAGACCTTCATCCAGTCGGCATAAAGCTTTATTGTTCCCTGACGTACTACCACGGTGCCTTCAAATACTGCTGTATGCGCCCTGTTATCGGCTATAAGCGTCTCAGCCGTTATCTCAACCGGCTCTTCATCTGATGCTACTGCAGTTCGGTGAGATGAATCAGTTGAGCCTTGAACGACTTTCCCGTCATCGGATTTCTGTGCTCCTGCCATGCCGGATGTAACCAACAGAAAGACAAAAAACAGCAACAGAGTCTTAATAAAAGACTGCCCTGACATCTCCGGTAACCTCCATCACCTGCGAATCCTTTATTGTTCCGTTTCTGCCTGAAAGCATGTATTTTTTACCTTTAATTACCAGGCCCTTTGAAGTAGTGAGAATATCCTCTGTCGGAAGATAGAGTAATTCCGGTGATTTAAAGGTAAACCCTTTTCCCTTGCCGTTAACCATACCGGCCAGTCTGATCCGACCGTTGGTGATATCGTAAAAACCCTGTTTTGAATGAAGCGATATATCTTCCTGGAAATAGAATATATTGACATCCTTTAATTCAGACCCGGTTTCATCCAGGGAAAATAAGGCCTCTTTAATCTCAGCGCGCCAGTCAAGCCTCTCTTTTTTATAATACACTACCTCGACCCCTTTCATAACAGATTTCCCGGGCCCCTTGGTATAGGATGGTCTTTTATCTCCCATAGCCAGCCAGACCAGGATTAATAAAAGGATTGATGCTGCCAGCAGAAGAGATATTGCACGGTATTTTTTCATCCTGAAATACCCTCTTCCATATGGAATTATACCATTAGCGGCTGTAATTCAGCAAATATTATGCCAACGGCAGCAAAAAGCATGATGCCCTGGATATCAAGGCATTTTTCGGGAAGGAAAGACGGGTATTTTCTTATCAGTCGCCGGTCTTCAACTGTAATCGTTGTATGGAGGTTGAACGGCCGGTTTTTTCGTCAATCTCCACTATTACCCCGCAGAGTATCCCGATCCCTTTTGCGGTCTCGAATTTTCTTGGCATCTGGGTTAGAAATTTATCAATAATCTGATTTTTATCCACCCCTATAACTGAATTGAACGGGCCGGTCATTCCCACGTCCGTAATATAGGCAGTTCCGTTTGGCAGTATCTGATCATCAGCGGTCTGCACATGCGTGTGTGTGCCCAGAACAGCCGAAACATGTCCATCCATATAAAAGCCAAAGGCTATCTTTTCAGAGGTGGCCTCAGCATGAAAATCCACAATAATTATATCCGTCTCTTCTTTTAATCGCTTAATTTCTTCAGCAGCAGTCCTGAAGGGACAGTCCATGATGTTCATGAAGATGCGGCCCGAGACATTCAGGATTCCCACCTTCCTGCCGTTTATGCTGTAGATAATACTTCCCGAGCCGGGCACGCCGGGTGGATAGTTGACCGGTCTGAGAATCCGGTCCTCCTTTACAAGGAGGGCCACGGCCTCTTTTTTATCCCAGATATGATTGCCTGAGGTCATGATATGAACGCCGTAATTGAACAGCTCTGTTGCAACTTTTTCCGTTATACCAAACCCTCCGGCTGCGTTTTCACAGTTGGCAATCGTCAGGTCTACCTTGAAGCGGCTGATAAGTGTTGGAAGGAAGGCCGTTACCGCCTTTCTTCCAACCTTGCCCACAATGTCGCCAATAAGCAGAACTTTCACAATAAACAAAGACCATGACGGAGGGTTAGGCCCTTAAGCCGCAATTTCAGGCTCACAACACTGTATCTATTTTGCGTAATCAACAAACCTTGTTTCCCTTATAACCATTATCTTTATTTGACCCGGATAGGAGAGTTCCGCCTGTATCTTTTTTGCGATCTCCCTTGATATAAGCGATGACATTTCGTCGGATACGTCTTCGGGCTTAACGATAATCCTGATCTCCCTGCCCGCCTGTATTGCATAGCATTTCTCTACACCATCATATGAAGTGGCTATCTCCTCAAGTCTTTTGAGGCGTTTGATATAGTTTTCAATACTCTCCCTTCTCACACCCGGCCTTGCAGCAGACAGAGCATCAGCGGCCGCCACGAGGGCTGACTCAACGCATATGGGGTCAATATCACCATGGTGACAGGCTATGGCATTCAATACGCGCTCATCTTCACCGTATTTGCGGGCTATATTCGTCCCTATTTCATGGTGGGGCCCCTCAACTTCATGGTCTACAGCCTTGCCTATATCATGAAGAAGACCCGCCCTCTTGGCAAGCTTTATATCGACCCCAAGTTCACCGGCCATGAGACCTGAAAGGTATGCCACCTCCCTTGAGTGCTGCAGCACGTTCTGTCCATAGGAAGTCCTGTACCTGAGCCTCCCGAGAAGTTTTATGATATCAGGATGGATTCCGCTTAACCCGAGGTCGAAGACGGCCTTTTCTCCTTCTTCCCTGATGGTGTTTTCAACCTCTTTCTTTGCCTTTTCCACCACCTCTTCTATCCTTGCAGGATGGATCCTGCCGTCGGCTATCAGGCGTTCGAGGGATATTCTGGCAACTTCTCTCCTTACAGGGTCGAATGAGGAGAGGGTTACGACTTCAGGTGTATCGTCAACTATCAGGTCTACACCTGTAGCGGCCTCAAGAGCCCGGATATTCCTTCCTTCACGGCCTATTATGCGTCCCTTCATCTCGTCTCCGGGTAAGGTTACCGCAGTGATTGTTGCGTCTGAGACGTAATCACTTGCGTACCGCTGAATTGCAAGGCTGATAACCTCCGCCGCTTTTTTCTCAGCAGTGTCACGGGTCTCGTCCTCTATCCTTTTTATGAGTTTTGCGGCCTCAAACCTTGATTCCTCCTCAACGCGCCTGAGGAGTTCCGCCCTGGCCTGTTCTTCAGTTAGCGCCGAGATTTGCTCAAGGACCGAGGTCTGCTCCTTTATCAGGTTTGTAAGCCTGGTTTCCTTGTCCCTGATAGCCCTCTCCCTTGAGTAGAAATCCTTTTCCCTTTTTGTAAGGTCACTCTCCCTCTTTTCCATCTGTTCAAGCTTGCGTTCCAGATGCTCTTCCTTGTTTCTTAACCGCCTTTCGAGTTGATTGAGTTCCTTACGTCTTTCCTTCAGTTCCTTTTCAGCCTCTGATTTGGCAATATAAACGATATCTTTTGCCTCTAAAGATGCCTCTTTCTTAATCTGTTCAGCCTCTTTTGCGGCCTCATCCAGTATCTTCCTGGCCTCACTATCCAGGGTTTGTCTCTTTTTCTCTGCGCTTGCCTTGTAAATAAAGAAGAATATCAGCGACAGTACGGCTCCTAATACAATTCCTGTCAAAATGGAGATGGATATATTCATTTTTGGTTGGACCTCCTTTTTTTCATTGTAGTTTTGATATTCTGCTCGTAACCTTCGTCAGAGGGTTCGTAAAACGTCTGTTCATGCTCCAGGTACTCCTGTTGAATATAATGTCCGTTATAATTATGGGGATACTTGTAGCCGATGCCTCTTCCCAACTTTTCAGCCCCTTTGTAATGACTGTCCCTGAGATGGTCCGGTACGCTCTGCAGGGGCTCATCAACCACGGCATTAGCGGCCTTCTCGATAGCCATGTATGATGCGTTACTCTTGGGGGCAGCAGCCACATAAATAGCTGCCTGGGCAAGGATAATCCTGCCCTCGGGCATTCCGATCTTCTCAATGGCCTGCATTGCCGAGACAGCCACATTCAAGGCCATTGGGTCTGCATTGCCCACATCTTCCGAGGCACAGATAACGATCCTCCGGGCAATGAACATGGGGTCTTCGCCTGAGGCAATCATCCGGGCAAGCCAGTATACTGCGGCATCGGGGTCCGAACCCCGCATACTCTTGATAAATGCGGAAATAATGTCGTAATGCAGGTCCTCATCATAGTAAAGGCTCTTTTGCTGGAGGGAGTTTTTCAGTCCTTCAACCGTAATGGTGACTTTGCTTGAGGAGGGGGTGCAGGCAGTGAGGAAGGATAGTTCGAGCATATTAAGCGCCTTTCTGGCATCCCCTGAACAGCGGACGGCAATGTAATCCATTGCCCTCTCATCCATTTCAACCCCGTATTTGCCAAATCCCTTTTCAGAGGCAAGGGCGTGCCTGATCAACAGTTTTATATCCTCAGGTGCGAGGGGTTTAAACTCAAATATGGTTGACCTTGAGGCAAGGGCAGGTACAAGGGCGAAGAACGGATTTTGGGTGGATGCCCCTATAAGGGTTATCTCTCCTGATTCTACATGAGGAAGGAGTGCGTCCTGCTGAAGACGGTTAAACCTGTGAATCTCGTCGATAAAGAGTATGGTCCTGCCGGAGCCAGAATAGGCGATGGCATTGCGGATATCCTTAACCCCTGCAGTGACGGCATTAAGGGAGACGAAACGCGCCTCTGTTTTTTTGGCAATAATCCTTGCTATGGCGGTCTTGCCCGTTCCCGGAGGCCCGTAGAGAATCAGGGAGACTATTCTGTCTTCCTCAATTAACCTTCTCAACGGTCCGCCCGTACAAAGCAAGTCTTCCTGGCCCACAAAGTCCTGTAGTGATGCCGGCATCATCCGCCACGCAAGTGGTTTATTTCGCTGTTCTGTCAAGAAAAGTTCCATTTTTAATTACAGTGTCCGTGTATGGTCTTCAGTGGTTCCAATGCTCAGCATGCCGTTGTCCAGGCCTTTTGCCGATACTGATCACTGATACAGACGCAGACGCTTTTCGATTATTAAGGGGATAATAAATACTTCCGGAGGGTCAGGAGGTTTGCTTTATATGCACAAGTTCCAATAAGGCGGTACTCTGACAGGATAATCCGGTATCAACTCTATATTCACTGTATCCAGCACAGATTATCCCGGGTACCGGGATCAGAAAACCTCTATATTTATCTATTTTGCCTCCAAAAGTATTAAATACCATAATTATTATTGCATTGATTGTTATACGAAAATAAGAGAATAAGTGAGAAACAAGAAGTTTTCGTATAATAACTTCATGTATTTTCCTGTAATCAATTAATAATAACCCACCCTGCGGTGTAGATGAAAAATTAGATCCCCTTAAATAAGGTGGGTGCCATGAAGGGTGTTTAGGCTCCCCCGTCATAATTGACGGGGTATGCACACCACATCCCTTACCTTGGCTCCCTAAAGATCTAATTTGCGGGATCAACTTTTCCATCTTGAATCACCAGCAGGGCAGGTATAATCAGCCCTTATTAATTTATAACAGAAAACACCCTCCTGTGGCAAGTTTAATTTTGCAGATTGAGGGTTTGTTAATATATCAATGTCATAATAACGGTTGTTTTTTCTATAATATGGAGCATCTTTTGCAGAGTAAGGACTATGGATAAATGACCGATATAACGGGTGTTATACTTGCCGGTGGTGACAACAGGAGATTTCCCGTAAACAAGGGATTACTCAGGGTGGGTGGAGTACGTATCATCGACAGGACCCTGAGGCTTTTCAGAGAGATTTTTGAAGAGGTTATTATAAGTACAAACAGCCCTGAATATTACTTTTTTTCCGGAGAGAGGATGATCGGTGACCTGTTTCCCTCAAGAGGGCCTATGAGCGGTATTTTCTCAGCTCTTGTTAATTCAAGGACTGACAGGATATTTGTGGCTGCCTGCGATATGCCCTTTCTGAATCCCTCCCTGATAAGATACCTCTCAGGTATTGCCGTGAATGCCGACGTGGTTGTCTGCTCATTCAGGGAAGGCCTTCACCCCCTCCTGGGCCTGTATGGTAAAGACATCCTGCATCCCCTTGAAACCCATCTGAGGGAAGGGACGACAGGGCTTCAGAGGTTTGTCAGAGACTTCAATGCCCATATAGTTGAAGAGGAAGAGATTAAAAAAATAGACCCTGAAGGTGTCAGTTTTGTTAATATAAATACGACTGGGGATTTTAATAAATTTATAGGAGGAAGGATATGTTCGGATTAGGGATGCCGGAGCTGCTGGTTGTATTGGTTATTGTGGTTGTCCTTTTCGGAGCCTCAAGGTTGCCTGAATTAGGCAAGGGGATTGGACAGGCGATAAAGAATTTCAAGAAGGCAACAAACGAGCCTGACGAGATAGACGTAACCCCTAAAAAACCCGTAGAGGAATCGCCGGGAAACACGGTGTCGGAGAAAAAGACGGAAAAAGAAGATCAGAAACAGAATGCCTGATGCCGAATATGCATAGGGGGCCTGTTGTAGAGATTAATCTTGATAATTTATCATATAACCTTGACCTGATTAAAGGGAGGGTTATTGACAGGGCTATTTTCCCGGTGGTAAAGGCAGATGCCTATGGACATGGGGCTGTTGAAATATCAAGAAAACTGATCCATTGTGGAATAAACAGCCTTGCAGTTGCATATATCTCCGAGGCAATTGAACTGCGTAAATCAGGTATAAACAATCCGGTTATTGTGCTTTTTGACCCCGGGATATCCGGAGATATACTAAAATACGGACTCATCCCGGTTATTAACTGTATGGAGACTGCAAAGGCGCTTTCAGCCCTTGCCGTCAAAGAGAAAAAGGAAATAGGGGTACATGTAAATGTGGACACGGGTATGGGGAGGCTGGGGTTCAACTCCGAAGATGTCAAGCGGGAGTTGACACGAATTGCCTCTTTGCAGGGAATAAGGGTAACCGGCCTGATGAGTCATTTTTCCGATGCCGGCCTTGCCGACAGACCCCTTGCAGAGGGTCAGGTTAAGAGGTTTTCAGAGATCAGGGCCTACCTTCAGGAGAAAGGTATTAAGCCGGTCTGCCATATTGCAAACAGTGCTGCAGTTATGACATTACCGGAGTCATACCTTGATGCTGTCAGGCCTGGGCTCCTGCTCTATGGTTGCAATCCTTACTCTTCTGTTAAAGTAAAGCCTCTTATGAGCATAAAGACACGGCTGCTTGCCGTAAGAAAGGTAAAAAAAGGCATGTCCGTAAGTTACGGAAGGACTTTTATTACCATGAGGGACAGCCTTGTGGGTGTACTGCCGACAGGTTATGCAGACGGTTTTATCAGGGCGGCCTCCAATAATGCCGAGGTTATTGTAAGGGGAAAGCGGGTGCCTGTTATTGGAAGGGTCTGTATGGACCTTACGATGGTTGATCTGACGGATGTTGAAGGTGTAAAAGAGTCTGATGAGGTAGTCATAGTGGGCTCCCAGGGTGAGGAGTTCATTTCCGTGGAGGAACTCGCCTCAAGGGCGGGCACCATTGCCTATGAGGTATTTACTTCTATTGGCTTAAGGAACCGGAGAGTCTATACAGGGAGTAATTAGTGGGGTGCATACTCCTTAATGTTTACTCCCTGTTCTGCCGGGAGAAATGAAAATGAAACCAATAAAGATACTTGGAAGAGTGATAATCGGGTTTACCCTGGAACTCGGCAGTGTACTGGTCCTGCTTTCCGTCACCCTCAAGCAGCTTGTCATTCCACCTTACGAGATAAGAAATACCTTTAAACAGATGCTTGAGATCGGTATAAGGTCATTGCCGGTAGTCTTCATAACGGCTGTTTTTACAGGTATGGTCCTGTCGCTGCAGACATATACGGGGTTTAAGCGTTTTGGGGCGGAAACACTGGTTGGTACAGTGGTTGCCCTTTCCATGACGAGGGAACTCGGGCCCGTGCTTACAGGATTGATTGTGGCGGGCAGGGCAGGTGCCGCCATGGCTGCTGAACTCGGCACCATGAGGGTTACCGAGCAGATAGATGCCCTTGAAACCCTTGCCACAAATCCCGTGAAGTACCTTGTTGTCCCGAGGTTCATCTCAGGTCTATTAATGCTTCCGGCCCTTGCCGTTGTTACTGATATAGTGGGAATTATTGGTGGTTTTGTTATCAGTGTCGGACTCTTTGGCGCAAACTCTGTTTCATACTGGAACAGGACGTGGGATTACCTGGAACTGGACGATATTTACAGCGGGCTTATAAAAGCCGCTTTTTTTGGTGCCTCTATTTCACTTATCAGCTGTTACAAGGGGTTTTATACTGAAGGAGGGGCCGAGGGTGTGGGTAAGGCAACAACAGGTGCTGTTGTCTTGTCCTCCATGACGATACTTATTTCCGATTACTTCCTGTCTGCCTGGCTGTTCAGGTGAAGATGTTTGGAACAATGATTTAAAATAATGATAAAGATTGAAGACCTGCATAAGTCTTTTGGTGACAAGAAAGTCCTGAGAGGGGTGAACCTTGAAGTGGAGCCGGGAGAAAGCATGGTTGTCATCGGGGGCAGCGGGTCTGGTAAAAGTGTTCTCATAAAGCATATAATTGGTCTGTTAAAACCTGACAGTGGCCGTGTAATTATCAAAGGGGTAGACATCTCCTCACTCAAGGAGAGGGAACTCTATGATGTGAGAAAAACCTTCGGCATGCTCTTTCAGGGTGCGGCCCTGTTTGATTCCCTGACCGTGTGGGAGAATGTTGCCTTTACCCTGTTGAGACATGGAAAAATATCTGCAGAGGAGGCAAGGAATATCGCATCTGCAAAATTAAGACTTGTGGGCCTTTCGGGTGTTGAGGACCTCATGCCGTCGGAACTCTCGGGCGGTATGCGTAAAAGGGTAGGGTTGGCAAGGGCTATTGCTCATGAACCGGAGGTCATACTTTACGATGAACCAACAACAGGGCTGGACCCTATAATGGCAGATGCAATAAACGACCTTATCATTGAGCTCAGAGAGAGGCTTCACGTGACCTCGATTGCAATAACGCATGACATGAAGAGTGCATATAAGATAGCAGACCGTATAGCCATGCTTTATGAAGGCAAAATAATAGGGGTTGGCTCGCCGGAAGAGATTAAAAATACCTCTAATCCTGTTGTGAGGCAATTTATCACGGGTAGTGCCGTTGGACCAATCAAGATTGAGGGAGTTACCAGGTGAGGGGGGGTAGCACAGAGCTGAAAGTAGGAATTTTTGCCCTTATCGTCCTGGCAGTGCTTTCTTATATGACCTTCAAGGTGAGTGGTAAGGAATGGCTGCATAAGGAAGGCTACACCGTGTATGTTTATTTCTCGAATGTTGCAGGTCTTGATGAGAAGACGAAGATAAAGGTAGCAGGAGTTGATGCCGGTGTAATAGAGAAGATAGCACTTGAAAGAAGCAGGGTAAAGTTGAGTCTCAGGATTTATCCGGAGATAAGACTCTACAGGGATGCTGTGGCATCCATCAAGACATCAGGCCTTTTAGGTGATAAATATCTTGAGATAAAGCCGGGTACGGAGAAGATAGAGCTTAAGGAAGGCGAGATAATTCAGAGAGTACATGAGCCAATGGATATTGATGATATGCTTTACAAGGTTGCAGGTATTTCCGATAGCTTTCAGACCCTCGCGAAGAACATAAATGATATATTCGGCACTGAAGATACTAAAAAGGCATTGAAGGAGACTGCTGCCAACCTTGCAAAATTAACGAAAAATCTTAATACTGCAGTAACCGCCAATGACCGGCGGTTAAAGGAAACCCTTGAAGGAATTAATACACTGACTGTTTCCATCAATAAATTGGTTGAGGACAATAGCAGTGAAATTACGGATACGATAAGCAATCTCAAGGATTTAAGTGCAGAAGCACCGGAGATGGTTAAAGAGCTGAAAGATGCCTCAAAGGAATTGAAATCCCTGTTGAAAGAAAACAGGCCGAAGATAGCAAGATTGATGGAGAAGACAGACAAGACTATGTCATCGATTCAGAAGGTTGCAGAGAAGATCGAAAAAGGTGAGGGGACAATCGGGAAACTCGTTACAGATGAGAGACTATATGAATCTGTAACCAAGGCGGCCAGTGGTATCGAAAATACCATCGCCAGGGTAGAGAGGTTCAAGACCTTTATGACCTTTAAGGGAGAATATCTGACGAGGACCGGCGACGGGAAGGGCTATTTTGATTTGACACTTAAGCCCCGGCCTGATAAATACTATATACTTGGGGTTGTGGATGACCCTCTGGGAAGTGTTACCACAATAAAGACCGTTACCACTGTAGGCGGTGTAAGCACTGTTGAGCAGGAAGATGTGATTGAGAGAAAGGTAGAATTTACCGCACAGATTGCAAAACGCTTTAAGGACGCGGTCTTAAGGATTGGTCTTATGGAAAACACAGTCGGTCTTGGAGCCGACCAGTTCTTTATGAATGACCGGTTAAAGGTTTCAGCAGATATATGGGATTTTGATAACGAGGAGGAGGGTGCCGGAAGACCCCATTTAAAGCTCTCCATGGATTACTATCTCTTCAGGAATCTCTTTGTTAGTGCCGGTGTGGATAATCTTTTAAATTCACGTTGGCGAGGTGTTTATTTTGGTGGTGGAATCAAATTCGAGGATGAGGATTTAAAATATCTCTTTGGCTCACTGCCGAGTGTATCAGTAAGGTAATATCAGCTATGCTTTGTT
>BTTF01000063.1:0-12485 GCA_036244995.1 bacterium
CTGAGCGGGATCGAACCGCCGACCTCTTGAATGCCATTCAAGCGCTCTCCCAACTGAGCTACAGCCCCACTTTAGTTTATATAAATTAAAGGTTTTGCCTGATAATTGTCAAGGAACCCATGCTGTTCTGAATCCGACAGTAAAAAACTCACCTTTCCCTCCATCCCTCTATCACAATTTTTGAAGACCTTGTCACCCCTTCGGTCAATAATGTATTATTGACGATACTGATTTGAGGCAGCATTCAGGATAACGAGATCAGGTGTCCTGTTATGCAGCAAATATTCCCTATGATTAAACCATTTGAAACTACAGGAATTGGAAGCCTTCCCTTTACTGACCCGGATGAGGCGGTCAGGCTTGTGCTTGAGCACTGTGACATACCATTCTGGCCCCAGTTGCCTCACCGCACTTTCAAGGAGTTCATGGTTCCCCAGTATTCAGAGGGGTTGCCGGGTGTGGTCGTGGATACAGACAGGGAAAAGGTCCTGGTTGAACAGGCAGGGCAGGACGATTTGAACCGTTTTTATGAACTTTACTCAGCCGGTGAGGACTTTCCCGTATCAGAGGAATACTCCAGTGGGTTTTATGCCTTTCTGGATGCGATAAAGGGCAGGCAGTTCCGGGTCTTAAAGGGACAGATTACAGGTCCCCTGACATTTACCCTCGGTCTGAAGGATGTGGAGGGGCGGTACATATATTTTAATGAGGAGTTAAGGGAGATGGCCTCACTTCTCCTTCAGCGAAAGGCCCAGTGGCAGGTGAAGGTGCTTTCGGGGTTTGCCGAAAAGGTGATTATTTTTATTGACGAGCCCATCCTCTCTGCAATAGGCAGCAGCAGTTATTTAGGCGTAGAATCCGCAGAGGCGGAAAGACTCCTGCGCGACACTGTTGAGGCCATACATTCAGTCGGCGCTCTTGCAGGAATACATTGCTGCGGCAAGGCTGACTGGGGAATGCTGATCCGCACAGGTGTGGATATACTGAACTTTGATGCCTATGATTATTTCGAGACCCTCCAGATATATACGGATGACCTGGAGGATTTCTTCAGAAGGGGCGGCTATCTCGCGTGGGGGATTGTACCGACCACAGGGGCCATACAGAATGAGAGGCTTGAAGTCCTGAAGGAAAGACTTCTTGGCAGGCTCAACGACCTCTCGTCCAGAATTCCCGAAGACCTGATTACAAAGCATTCCATACTTACCCCCTCCTGCGGCGCCGGAAGCAGGACAGAGGAAGAGGCAAAAAAAGTCTTTTCCTTCCTGAAATCACTCGGCGAGACCATGAAGCAATGAGGGAAGTCTTTATCACCTTTGAGGGTATTGAGGGTTCAGGGAAGTCCACGGTCTCAGAGATGGCATCAAAATATCTTGCCTCAAAAGGGTTCAAAGTCATTCACACCTACGAGCCCGGCGATACTGCTGCAGGAAAAGAGATACGCAGGATTCTTCTTGACCCCGCACACAAGGACATGCACCCCGTTACAGAGCTGCTCCTCTATTTTGCCGACAGGGCCGAGCATGTACACCACGTTATAGCCCCGGCACTGAAGAGGGGAGAGGTTGTTCTATGCGACCGTTTTACTGATTCCACCATGGCATATCAGGGGTTTGGCCGGGGTGTTGATCTTAAGATGCTGAAGGATATTGATGCAGTTGCAAGGGACGGCGTATGGCCTGTGCTGACGATACTGCTTGACCTTGATGTAAGGGCAGGGCTTCAGAGGAACAGCCATGCCGGAAAAAAGGACCGGTTCGAGATGGAGGAGATTGCGTTTCACGAACGGGTCAGAAAGGGTTTTTTAAGCATTGCCCGCAAGGAGCCCAAAAGGGTAAAGGTGGTGGATGCCTCAAGGCCAATAGATGCTGTATTTGCGGAAGTCAGGACATGGATAGATCAGATATTGCCTGATGGATCAGATTAAAGCCGCACACAAAAGACACAATGGATAAACACACCCTTCGAGTCCTTGAGTTTAACAAGATACTTGAGATGGCAGGGGCCTTTGCCGTCTCCTCACCCGGAAAAAACCTTGTCCTGAACATAAAACCACCTGGCGACATCAAGGGCATCAGGGACCGGATCAACCTCATCTCTGAAGGCAGGCACCTCATGGCTGAGGGGAAACACCTTGGTATAGAACACTTTGAAGAGCTGACGCCCCTGTTTCAGAAGCTAAGACCTGCAGATTCCGTGCTTGCCCCGTCTGAGCTGACGGATTTCCTGCCGCTCTTCTCATCTGCCATCAATATAAAAGGTCTTTTGAGGGCCGAACCCTCCCTCCCGATGCTCAGTGAAATCGCATCACACCTCAGGACCCACAGCTACCTCAAGCGTGAGATAGAGTCCTCTGTTGACAGGGAGGGCAGGATAGCGGATAGCGCATCTCCTGAGCTCTCTGCCATAAGAGAGGGGCTTGGGCATATTGACAAGAGGATCAGGGCAGGCCTCGAGGGCCTGCTCAGAAGGAGAGACCTCAGTCCCCATATACAGGAGTTCTATATAACAGAGAGAAATGGCAGGTGGGTCATTCCTGTAAAGAGGGATTCAAAGGGGCATGTAAAAGGGGTAGTCCATGACATCTCAAACTCGGGAGAGACACTCTTTATTGAGCCCTATGAGACGCAGGCCCTCGGGAATGAACTCGAATCCCTGAGGGCAGAAGAGAAGGTCGAGGAGTTCAGGGTATTGAAAAAGCTTTCAGCCATGCTCAGGGGAGCGCTTGCGGAGATAGTCGAGGACTATAATACAGTACTGAGGATCGACTGTATTTCAGCCCTTGCAGCCTTTTCAGAGATGATGGGGATGAGGCCGCCCGAGATCAACGAACACGGATACATAAGGGTTCTGAAGGGCCGGCACCCCCTGCTGTGGCAGGCACTCAGGAGGCTTGGTCAGGAAGAAAGGCTTCAGCCCCTGGACTTTGAACTTGGCAGTGACTACTCCTGCATAGTGATAACAGGCTCAAATACCGGTGGAAAAACAGTGGCCCTCAAGACTGTAGGAGTCCTGCAGATAATGGCCCTCTGCGGTATGCACCTGCCTGCTGAATCAGGCACAACCCTTCCCATGCTCAGCAAGGTGCTTGCCGATATCGGCGATGAGCAGTCCATTGAGCAGAACCTCTCCACCTTTTCCGCACACATAGGACGCATATCCGGGATCCTGGCCCGCAGTGACCGGGAGACCCTTGTGATAATAGATGAGCTCGGCACAGGAACAGACCCTGAGGAAGG
Organism: bacterium; assembly: GCA_036244995.1. Lineage (GTDB taxonomy): Bacteria > Nitrospirota > Thermodesulfovibrionia > Thermodesulfovibrionales > JdFR-85 > BMS3Bbin07. The sequence continues at coordinate 3,240 of BTTF01000063.1, forward strand.
GGGGCCTCTGTCTTGCGCCATACTCAGGGAACTCGGGAGGCGCGGTGCCCTTACTGCCGTATCAACTCATCTCGGACTATTAAAAGCCTTTGCCCATACAGAGCCGGGGATGATAAACGGTGCAATGCAGATGGAGGAAGATATCTCGGACGGCCTTCCAGCCTACAGGCCTACTTACAGACTTCTTATTGGAGAGATGGGACAGTCCCACGCCTTTGAGATAGCCGGACGGCTCGGCCTGCCGCCGGAGCTGATAAGAGAGGCCCGCGGGCTTATGAAGGAGTCGGGGGCAAGGGTGGAGACACTGCTTTCAGAGCTGATGCGAAAGAGAGAGGAGCTTGACCGGCTGCTTGCAGAGACCTCGCGCCTGAGGCAGGAGCTGACAGGGCTTCGTGCGTCACTGAGAGAGGAGATCAAAAGGATACGGGCTGAGAGAAAAGATATTTTGTCGGGAACCCTGAGAGAGGCGGAGGGGATACTGCTGAAGGCAAAGAGGGAGGCCCGTGATGTTATAAAGCAACTGAAACAGTCTGAGCTCAGGAGGTCTGGAGAGGTTTTAAAGGGTCTTGATCGTGGCCTTGCCGAGGTCAGGCAGAAGCAGGAGAAGTATACAGGAGAGGAACCTGCGGGGCTCAAGGAAGTCAGAGAGGGTCAGAGCGTCTGTATCAGGAGGCTTGGTGTTAATGGTATAGTCCGCTCGGTAAACCGGAAGACGGGACGATGCAGGGTTGTGGTCAGGGGCCGCGAGATTGAAGTCCCTGCCGGAGAGCTTGCAGAACCAAAAACAGAACCTGCTGATGAGGCAGCCTCCACAGTCGGAGCAATCAGGAGTGCAGCCGGTACTGATGATATCACGGAGGGAATTTCAGGGGTGCTCAACCTGATAGGTCAGAGGGTTGACCCCGCCCTTTCCGTGCTTGAGCGGTACCTCAATGACGCCTCCATTGCCGGTCTCGGAAGCGTGAAGATAATTCACGGCATAGGCACAGGCAGACTCTCCTCCGGCATCCGGGAATATCTGAACGGGCATCCCCTTGTGAGGGATTTCAGGAAGGGCGATGAAGATGAAGGGGGTGAGGCAGTAACAGTGGTCTATCTCTAATCCTTTATCGCCCTGTCGGCAATATCCTTTCTGTAGTGCATCCCCTCAAAATGTATCTTGCCGATCGCCTCATATGCCCTGTCCCGTGCTTCCTTTATATCCTTTCCAAGGGCTGTGACACCAAGTACGCGTCCGCCTGCCGTCACGATATCCTGACCGTCATAAGCTGTGCCCGCATGGAAGACTACGGTGTCCTCCATCTGCTTGACGTCATCAAGCCCTGTTATCACCTTGCCGGTCTCGTATTTGCCCGGATAACCCCCGGATGCTGCTACTACACACACAGATGCCTCAGGTCTCCATTCAAGGGAGATGTCAGAGAGTTTTTCGTCTGTAATGGCCATGGATATCTCCAGGAGGTCTGAATCAAGTCTTGTCAGGATCGGCTGGGTCTCCGGGTCTCCGAAGCGGCAGTTGAACTCAAGCACGTAGGGTTCACCGTCTCTTAACATTATGCCTGCATAGAGGATTCCCTTGTACTTTATCCCTTCCTTCTTCAATCCCCTTATGGCAGGCTTCATAACCCTGTCCATAATCTTCTTTTCCACCTCAGGGGTTATCACCGGGGCAGGACTGTATGCGCCCATTCCTCCGGTATTCGGCCCTTCGTCATTGTCGTAAACACGCTTGTGGTCCTGGGAACTTGCCATTGGCAGGATGGTCTTTCCATCGGTAAAAACGAGGTATGAGGCCTCTTCACCCTCAAGACACTCCTCAACAACCACACGGTCGCCTGCAGGGCCAAAGGCCTTTTCCTTCATTATAAGCCTCAGTGCGCTTATTGCCTCATCCACGGTTTTGGCCACGAAAACGCCCTTTCCTGCAGCCAGGCCGTCTGCCTTTATGACTATGGGAGCCCCCTTCATCCTCACATGCTCCTCAGCGTGGATATAGGAGGTGAAGGTCTTGTATTCGGCACTGGGGATATTGTAATTCCTCATGAACTCCTTTGCAAAGACCTTGCTTGCCTCAAGTCCGGCAGCATCCTTTACAGGGCCAAGGCACCTCCTGCCTTCGCGTTCAAACTTATCAACAATCCCTTTTGTCAGCGGGTCTTCAGGGCCTGCTATGGTCAGGTCTATCCAGTCATACTTGACAAAGTCCAGGAGCGATTCGTGATCGGATATATCTATATCAATACATTCGGCAATCTCTGAAATACCTGCATTGCCGGGGCTACAGTAAATTTTGTCAACACGGGGGCTCTGTGCGAGTTTCCACACAATGGCATGTTCCCTGCCGCCGCCACCTATAACAAGAACCTTCATTAAAAAACCTCCTCGGGAATCATTTGTCTGTCATTTTGTATCCGGAAGGACAAAACGCTGTCAGAGAAAAAAACTGAAAAGGCCGGAAGTGCAATGGTAAATGAATAATTTCCAGTCTGCCCGGCATCCCGGTGTCTTCGTGGTTTGTTTATTCAATACCTTATTGAAAGTGTACTTGTCTCAATCAAAAATCGCCGGTATCCGTCCAGCTTTCCTGTATTACGTCGGAAAGGTATTTTGCAATCAGGGAATCATAATGAGAAGTGTGGCTGAAGACCTTCTGGGCAAGCCTTACCCGTGTCTTGTAACTTATCTCTCCGCCAAGCCTTATCATCTCCTCACGAATAATATCATAATCAGCAGGATCAACAACAACTGCAACGCTTTCAAAATTCTTGGCAGCAGCCCGGAGCATGGTTGGTCCGCCGATATCAATGTTCTCTATGGCCTCCTGAAATGTTACATCCGGCTTTGATATGGTCTTCTCAAATGGATAAAGGTTTACAACGACCATATCTATGGGTTCTATACCCTGGGCCTTTAACTCATCGATATGCTTCTGGTTATCCCTTTTTGCAAGCAGCCCGGCGTGTATTTTCGGATGAAGGGTCTTGACCCGTCCATCGAGCATCTCCGGAAAGCCCGTGTAGTCAGAGACCTCAACAACCGGTACCCCGATCTCTCTGAGCTTCATTGCGGTCCCTCCGGTTGACAAAATCTCTACATTGAGATCATTCAAAGTCTTTACAAATTCCTCAAGCCCTGTTTTGTCAGAGACGCTTACTATTGTCCTCCTAACCCTTGGCATTTTATCCTCCGTTTTTACGAGTTATGGGTTACAGGTTTAACTGACAACAAAAAGCACGGTATGATTTTAGCATCTTGCCTTTGTAGAGGTAAAGGCCCTGCCCGGTATTTATTCCCCGGATCCGGATATGAAAAGCCTTCATCAAGGGAAAGAAGGAATATGATCGACTCTGAACGGTTTTAATTTCGCAGTAACTTCACCCGGATGGTAAAGTGCGAAATTACCTCGGAGACAGACAGGATGTCTGACGAGAATGAGTGAAGAGTCTGTCATATTCCTTCCAACAACCTTTTATCGCTGGATCAGGCTGCCTTCCCTGAGTACCCGCACAATCTCCATCATATCCTCAGGCAACGGAATCCGGAACTCAAGCCATTTACCGGTAACAGGGTGATTGAACCCGAGGCGTTCAGCATGAAGCATCTGCCGCGGTATCTTCAGCACAATATTATTAAGCCTCAGGGATGTCTTTTTCCCGTAATCCCTGTCTCCAAGCACCGGATGGCCGAGGGCCGAGAAGTGTACCCTTATCTGGTGGGTCCTGCCTGTGGCAAGTTTTGCCTCTATCATTGTCGCCATGCTGTAGCGTTCCAGAACCCTCCAGGATGTCAGGGCAGGCTTGCCCCTCTTTACCCTTGTGGACATCTTTTTTCTGTGCAGGGGAGAGCGGCCGATTTTGAGTTCAATCTCCCCTCTGTCTTCTTTCATGGAACCATAAACAAGGGCAATATAACTCCTTTCAATAGTCCTTTCCTTGAACTGACTTACAAGACCGAAATATGCCTCATCAGAGAGGGCCACCACGACAAGACCGGATGTGTCCTTATCAATACGGTGCACAACGCCGGGCCTTACAGGAGCCCCAACTGTGGCAAGGCGGTCAGCGTGCCAGGCTATGGCGTTCATCAGTGTCCCACCCGGATGCCCGGCAGCAGGATACATCACCATACCCGGTGGCTTGTTCACAACTATAAGGTCTTCATCCCTGTAAATCACCTCAATCGGTAATGGTTCCGCAACGAGTGTGGCCGTCTCCCTTTCCGGGAAGATTACCTGAATCCTGTCTTCCATCCTTACCCTGTAACCCGGTTTGACAGTTGTGCCGTTTACTGTAACGGCACCGCTGCTGATGAGTTCCTGTACGGAGGAACGGCTCAGAGATGTTTTTGAAGAGAGATATACATCAATCCTCTGTCCGCCGTCATCCACTGAAACACTGAAAGTCTGTTCCGTCATCCGCCCTCCTCCCTGAGGATAAGGGAGATCATGAGTCTTGCGCCTCCCTTGTCGAGTGGCTGGTTGCCGGAGCCGCACTGAGGGTCCTGCACACAGGATGGACACCCGCTCTCACAGGGGCACTCATCTATAAACTTCATGGAGAGCGTCAACCACGTCTGCGCCACATCAAAGGCATGCCTTGTAAGCCCAACGCCACCTTCACATCCGTCATAAATAAATATTGCCGGCCCCCTGAACTGCGGATAATTGGTATAACTTAATCCCCCTATATCCATCTTTTCACAGAGTGCAATCAGTGGCATACACGCTATGGCGGCATGTTCCAGGGCATGGATGCTTCCACCAAGGTCAAAGCCCTCACCCTCTACAGCCTCTTTTATGTTATCCGGAATCCTGAACCAAACACCTTCCGTATCAAATATATACTCCGGCATCTCAATGCTGTGCCTGGAGAGCCTGGCCCTGTCGTAAAGCCTCCTCTTTTCATACCCCACAACCCTCTGGCTTATCCTGAGCCCGCCCAGGTGAATCGTCAGATTGCTGAGGTCTTTCTTTTGCTTTTCAGCCAATATCTCGGTCTCCTCAGCGCTCAGGGCCTGCGTGTAATAAGGCACATCAACCTCCCTGACAAAAACTTTCCTCTCCTCCATGCTGAGCTGTCCTACCTGGTACTGCCTTCCCCTGTGCAGATATATTGCCCCGGGAAAGGCATCCCTAAAAACCCTCAGACCATTCAGCTCACCTATCACATTGCCGTCTTTATCAATAATGCGGAAGGACTCCCCTATCCCCCTGATGCTCACCCCCTTGTGGGGCATCCATATGCCTGAGTACCATACATCACCCTTTTTGCCCAATCTGAGGGCCTTTTCCCTTATGAGTTCATCTATGAGGGGCCTCAACCTGACCATGTCGTACACACTGTCATCCTCTCTCAGGTAGACCTCGGCAGCAGCACAGGGAAGGTGTTTCTTTAAAATCACCGGACTTTCAGGGTCGATTATGGCTGCCTCGTGACTCTTTCCAAAAAAGGTTTCCGGATGTCTTATTAAATACTGGTCCAGGGCGTCCTGAATTGCAATCATTATTATAAGGGACTCCTCGCCGTGCCTTCCTACCCTGCCCGCCCTCTGCCAAGTGCTCGAGATCGAGCCCGGATACCCTGCAAGTATACAGCAATCAAGCCCGCCTATATCAACACCAAGCTCAAGGGCGCTCGTGGATACTACCCCTGAGAGTTCTCCTTCAAAGAGCCTCCGCTCAATCTCCCGCCTCTCCTTCGGGAGAAACCCCGCCCTGTAAGGGCTGATCCTGTCGGCCAGCTCCGGCGCCCTCTTTACAGCCCAGGTATAGATCAGCTCTGTAATCTTCCTTGCCTTGGTAAAGACTATGGTCTTGAGCCCTGCCCTGAGGGATTCCACAAACAGCCTCATTGCAACCGTATATGCGCTCTCCATGGGATTTATAAAGAGGAAATGCCTGCCTCCCTGGGGTGCACCGCTCTTTGTAACCGCTTTAAAGGGCAGCCCCACCAGGCTTTCTGCAAGGTCTGCCGGGTTTGCAATGGTTGCCGAACTTGCGATAAACTGCGGGTCTGATCCCCACCTCCGGCATATGCGTCTGAGTCTCCGCAGTACCTGTGCGACATTGGAGCCAAAAACACCCCTGTATGCATGTATCTCGTCGATGACAACATAGCGGAGGTTCCTGAAAAACTCCTCCCATTTCGGATGATAGGCATTGATTGCAAAGTGAAGCATATCAGGGTTTGTAAATATCACATTCGGAAGCCTTTCCCTTATTTTCTTTCTCCTGTAGGCAGTTGTATCGCCGTCATATACCTCGGCAGGGGCGAGGGGACGTTTTGAACCACTTCTATCGCCAATGCCGAGGGGTTGCAGCAGCCCGTTCAGATTGTTCACCTGATCCTGCTCAAGCCCTTTCAAAGGAAAGAGATAAAGCGCCCTTGCCTGTGGGTCCCCGAGAATGGTTTCGACAACAGGTATGTTGTAAATAAGGCTCTTGCCGCTCGCAGTGGGTGTCATCACCACAACGTTATCACCCCGTCTGACGAGTTCTATGCCCTCTACCTGATGGGACCAGAAACGGCTGATCCCCCTTGAAAGCAGCAGCCCCCTAAGTCTTTCATCAAGCTCAAGGTCTCGGTATTGCGGTTCTTCAGGCGGAATATATCTGTGAGTGGTCACCTGCAGGCCAAAGGCCCTGTCCTCTTTAAACTTGTGTACGAATTTTTCGAGCATTAAGAATTATATTGCTTCAGAGGTGAAAAATGCGATTTTAAAGCCAGAGGACCGATTCAGATTAAAAAATACGGCGGGCTTTTTGGTTCCCTTTAACGTCCTGCTCATGAAGTTTTTTTCCACGTCGCAGAGTTAAAACGCTGTAAAAAAATAATATTTTATGGTATATTTATATAGAATAACGTGGGAGGGTTCGAATACACAATGAGAGTCAAAGAGGGAAGTTTTACAATCATACTCGTAGGACACTGGAATAAATATATCTTGACTCCTGACTGGCTAGGCAAAAACATATTTAACGATGATCAAATAGGCGTTGACGTTGCTTTCAACTTAGCCCTACCCAATAGATACACTTCTCAGAAAAGCAATGTTATGCTTGTACCAAGCTCGAATAACGTAACACTTGTGCCCCTCAAGCCTGAAGGTCAATGCTTAGAAAATGCAGAAACATTTGCACACACACTTGTTTCATTATTACCTGCTACTCCAGTTCAAGCTTATGGATTTAATTTCGGTTATACGGAAAAAATCAATGATGATTTAATGAAGATGTTTGATTTTAATGATGACGACTGGTTTAAAGAACAAGAAATAGCAACGACACATAAGTCGATTCATAGGAGAATTATCGTTGAAGATACAGCAGTGAATCTTAGGATATCCCATGACAATGAAAATATTTCATTTGATTTTAATTATCATTATGATGTAAAGAGCACAGAGGATATCAAAAAAAATCTTAAGGGTGCTGCACTAAAAAACAAGGGAATCTCCGAGAAAGTATTAAAAACTGTTTATAAACTTGATTTCGATAGTGTAAAAGAGGGTTGAAATGGCAGAAACAGAGCGGATTACCGAAAAAGCGAGAACAGATTCCGGAATTATTGAGTATCCAATAGAGCAAAATTGGAAGCGAGGCAAAATTTATACTTCCTATCCTGGTAGCGAAAGTCAATATGATATTGTTGAAGTTCAATACAAAGGCCCTACAAGGATTACCTATGCAGTAAATGCACCTGCGCCAGTTCACATTAAATTAGACGAGGTTTCAGAACAATTATGTATTATACCTCATCATACCTCTACAGCTTCAAAAGCTTATCCATCAAAAAATGAATATGATATTGCTTTGATATGCGAACTATACGCAATTAAGAATGTATTGGATGTCAAGAGTTTCCTCCTTGAAAACTCTCATCTAATTTCTCCTCTTCGAGATATCTACGGAGAAATTAGAAGGATTTTTACTGACAAGGCAAACAGCATCATCCTGGAGAAAGTCATAGATCCTGTTGAAAACTATTCGGGGCTTCACATAAAAATAATCAATGACCTATCTTCGGATGAAGCTCTTTCACTATTGGATCGTTTCGACGAAGAATGGTGGCTGGATGTTGACTTTAAAATCAGAAGACTACTTACCATCATGGCATAGGATTGAATGAGTTTCGATTGGTCAGAATATGTGGAGCTCGCCGAGAAACTTATCGAGCAAGAAAAAGACAAAAAAATAGAAGCTGCTTATTACCGTTCCTCCGTTAGTCGTTCATACTATGGCGCATATTGTTTAGCTCGTGATTTATTGCGCGGTAATGGGTTTGACATTCCACGAACTGAGGCACATAAGGCAGTACGAGAAGCATTTCAGCAAGACGGTCGCAGCGTAAATAGGAAAGTCGGAGAAGATTTGAAAAGATTATGGGGTGAAAGAAAAAATGCTGATTATGATGCCCCTCAGCCATTTGATAAGGTCAGAGCGGAGAAAGCCCTTAAATTGGCAAAAAAGCTATTAGAACTTTACTCTGATCATAATGTTAAAAAAATAGCACCCTAAACCAATTGTTTGCAATTTCTTCTTTTAATTTGTTCTGATCTGTCCAGGAGTAACAGTTTAGTCCCCTCCCCCTTTTTATTGGCAGAATTGATTGATCGGAAAGAATTATTAAAGAGAGCAGCCCGAGCAGCAAAGGTATCAGAAGTCAGTAGAATTTGCGTTAAAATTACCCGGCAGACCGAGAAAGAAAAAAGAGTAAAATATGGGGAATATCCCTTCTATTCTGGTATTTTCCTCCCTGCTGAACATCGCCGAAGGGAATAAGGTATTTTGATGCTTATCCGTTACCCGCAACACCACTTGTCGCTCACTTTACAGTCAAAGGTGAGCGACAAATGGTGTTTCAGTGAATAAATGACCGACAATCCAGACAAACACGTGTAGGGTCCGGCTTTACTACTGACATTTGGCTGCTCAAAACATTTTGTCAAAATCATCGGAAAGTCAATAGTAAAGCCTGACCCTGTTCATATGCTTTAATTAATGGCCATATTTGAACTCCTGTTGAAATGCACCTGGTTTGACCGGGACGAGCACAACGCTGAAAAGAACCGGCAAAAGCATTGTGTTACGCCGTCGGAATGTGAGGAGATTTTCTTTAACCGGCCCGTAGTGGTTGCAGATGACATCAAACATTCGGAGAAGGAAAACCGATTCTATGCCCTCGGCCATACTGATGCGGGAAGACTGCTGTTTGTAGTCCTTACGATCCGCGGGAGTAATATCCGTGT
>BTTF01000064.1:0-12242 GCA_036244995.1 bacterium
CAGGCGATGATACACGTCCTCGTACTTTACACTTCTCCAGAGGGAGCCGCTCGATAAAGATATTGTCCATCCATCGGCCCCTACCATCCATGCTAATACTGATACCCTGAGTGATGAGTATCTCCGTAAACGCCTCCGATGTGAACTGGCTGCCCTGGTCTGTATTGAATATCTCCGGGTTCCCGAATTTCTCAAGCGCCTCCTCAAGCGCCTCGGTGCAGAACAAGGTGTCCAAAGTGTTTGAAAGCCGCCAGGACAGCACCCGCCGACTTGTCCAATCCATGATTGCTACGAGATAACAAAACCCCTTCGCCATCGGTATATACGTTATGTCTGCCGCCCAGACCTGGTTCGCCCGGCTAATCTCAAGGCCCCTCAGTAAGTACGGATAGACCTTGTGGTCACTATTGGGCTTTTTCGTACAGAGCCTCTATTCCCATCTTCTTTCATCAAGGTGATTACATGCCCACGGCCTACCTTGTAGCCCATGCCACACAGTTCATCCCGGATTCTCCTGGACCCGTAAAAGGGATATTTTAAATAGATTTCGTCAATGTGCCGCATCACCTCCAGCTCTCCCGCTCTCTCCGAAACCGCTTTGTAGTATAGGCTCGATCTTGACAACCTCAATATCTCACTCTGTCGTGTCAGTGGTAATTTATGTCCCCCATCTATCATCTTCTTACGCCTGGCTCGGCTATGCGCCCGAGCGCTACTGATAAAAAATCGTTCTCCATTGTTAACTGTCCGATCTTCGCGTGTAACTCCTTAACCTTATGCCCCTCCTCTCCCTTCCTTTCCTTTGCAAATACTTCTTCCGCCCCTTCCTGTAGCTGCTTCTTCCACTTGCTGATCTGATTCGGATGTACCTCGTACCTTTCCGATAGTTCTATTACCGTCTGCTCTCCCTTCAGTGCTTCCAGTGCTACCTTTGCCTTGTATCCCGCTCCGTGGTTCCTTCTCGGTCTTCTTGCCATCTCTGCTCCTCCTTTTTTCCTTCCCTATTTTAGAGCAGTTTTATCACTTATGTCACTGTCCAGTTTTTCCCGGCCACCTCTGTGCTTCATAAAAGCTTATGAAAATTTAGGCTATAGTATTTGTGATAATGCAGAATTTTAAGACAGTTTTGAAAAGATAGCTATATATGTTGATTCCAATAGAAAGCCAACCCATGCTGCCAGACAAATAAGTAACAGCCTTTGGACAAGCAAAATAGGGCGATTAGAGGATATTGAACATTCATTAGATGGACTTCTTGACTCAATTTATGGTTCTGTTGCTGTTATTATGAAACGTCCAAGAAGATGACTCTAATCCAAACACTATCCTGCGGGCACAAGATTCAGTCTGCCCACGGCCTCATTGACATCCTTTGGCCAGATAAATATCCGGTTGTATGGCTCAACCCTGTAATACTGCTGCGGCTCGTAAATCTCAAGCGTCGTCATATCAATACAGTACCGGTGGACCCATCCTGATTTTTCACGGGGAGTGAGGCGTTTTCCCTTTACCAGCTTGCCGGTCACCTCCCAGAGCCTGTAACACATCCTGAATTCGTAGCCTGTTAATGTCTTGGGGTCCGACCAGGCACCTTTTCCAAATTCATGAGCATCCTTAGCCACCTCCTGCAGCAGCACCAAGTCCCTGTACTTAGGCAGGCTCGGATAAATCGGGAATGATGCAGCCCATCCGGATTCAATCATCAGGAGGTTAAAAGTTGCCCGGTCCCTGTCTGACATTGTACTTTGCTCATCCTTGCTGTAAGAAGGCGCTATGTAAGCAAGCAGGCGGCCGTAGCCGTCAAAGTACTCGTCTGCTGCCCTGAGAAAGAGTCGCCGTTTTTTTCCGTTTGGCCTCGTCAGTTTCAGATCAAGGAGTCTCTGAAACTCTTCTGTGGCCTTCTCCCCCTGCTCTTTCTGCAGGGTACCTGCAGTTCCTGTAACAAGTTTTGGGTAAAGAAAAGATGCCAGACCGGAATCTGCAGGCGCCTTGCCTGCCTGCAACCACTCAGCGAGTTCCTGCAGTTTTGCATCATGTTTTGACGGGCGCTGATTTCCCGGAAAGTGGACTTCAGGGGTATCGATACTAAGCATGCGGATGGACATTGAAATATAGGGAGTATCGCCGTCAGTGATCCTGAGAAGTTTCTTTTTGCCAAGGGAGTCCAGTTCAAGACCTTTTGGATCCCAGAATAGTTTAACCTTTGCCATAAAACCCCCTTATGATTTTCTATCTCTCCAACATTCTTTGGATGAAGGAAGAGCTCTTTTACCTTTTCGGAATATTCCCACATACCCTAATTTTTAGCACAGATTGAAAGTCTTGTCAACAGTGCAGGGAGACCGGAACTGCCGATAGAATATCCGTCAGGTACAAAAAACGGACAGGGGGATGGAGTTTAAAACGGCTTTAAGCAATCGGAGTCCCGACCGGATGTCGGGACGAGAATGAGTGAAAACTCCATGTCCTTGTCTGTTTCATATCTCTATCCATTATTTGAACTTATATGTACTCAGAAAATCACAGACCCTGCCGAGGAATTCCTCTAATTCTTCTGGGGAGAGGGCTTTTACGAACAATTCAACGTAAAAGACGGCTCTTTCAGGAGTAAGGGATATCTGTTTTACCCTGGAAAGCCTGTCGGCAAGGGCGACTGCAATCCCTGACGCTGCTGAAGGATCCCTTTCATACAGTATCTCAACATCCATATCCCCGTGCCTCTCAACGGTTCTGTTCAGTCTTTCCATGTTGTGGATATGCGGGCGTTTTTTCCCAACGGGAATGACGTGTAATTCTTCGACAGGTTTTTCCTTCAGAAAAAATAGCATCTGGAGCCTGTCTTCAGCCCCGCGCAGCAGCAGCACAAAGGGCATATAGAGGAGGCTCTGTCTTGGAATGAGTGTCAGTACCGCCTGTACCTCCTCAAACCCCTCAACCTTGAAATCAGCACTGAACCCAACCACTCCGCCAAGCCATGTGTATCTCTTGTTGCTGGGTTTGAGCGCCTTTTCAAGGGAGGCGGCCGTGCCCCTGATCTTTTTCAGGTTTGTCCTCTGCCCATTGTAATAGGTATAGATAAGAAGGAGGGTGAATATAACGACCCCGGCAAAGTATTTGTAGTCAAGCAGTTCTGTCATTCTGTCATCCCGGATGTATTACCCGCTCTGCCCATTGTGCAGCTATATTAACAAGTAATTCCCTATGAAATATTCCGGCTCCCGCTCTCTCTTCAGGCCCGGTTCTCTACGTCCATCTTTCATAAAACAACCTTTGACGGTCACAATCTACTCACTGAAACCTTGTCTTTTGCAGGCAAATAAGCTATTATAGATTATATTTAGTTGGTTCTAACCCCTGTAATAAAAGAGCGTCTGACCCAGATATCAGAATGCTCTGTTCAATATTTCTGTATATACCGGAGTTCCACTTGCGACGTTTAAGTTCTCTGCTAATAGTCATAAGCCTGTTGTTATTTGCCCCGGATACAATTGCCTCCACCAATGTTGACATAAACAGCATAACATATGACCAGTTGTTGCGTCTTGAGGCGGAAGGCATTATACGAAGCGGAATTCTGACAACAAAACCGTTAACCCGTAACGAGGTGGCAAGACTTATACTTGAAGCGGAAAGGAACTCCGGAGGCATAAGACCCCATATCCGGCAAATCATAAACTCCCTGAAAGAGAGGTACAGGGCCCAGATAGAGGGGGCAAAATACATTAAACCTGTTGATACCTTATATGGTAAATATGTATATTCCGGTTCAAACAATTCCTCCAATTCCTCAAAAATTCTGAACTACAACAATAACGGTGACCTCTATAAAAAAGGCCCCAATTTCAGATTCGGCTTTTCCTCAGAGGTTGACCTTGGTTTTTTTTCTTTCCACATGAATCCCGAATTAAGGTACTCCGGTAATGATATAGACCTGATAATGAAAAGGATATACGGCACCCTTGATTTTCTGGGATTAGAGCTTGAGCTTGGCAAGGATTCACAGTGGTGGGGGCCAGGGTATCATGGGGCCATGCTTTTCTCAAACAATCCCGAGCCAATGACAATGATAAAACTTGACAATCCGCATCCCTTCCTCCTGCCGTGGATATTTAAATACCTCGGCCTTTTTAAATTTACCACGTTCCTGACACAGCTTGAGGCGGACAGAGCCTTTCCGGAACCTTATTTCTGGGGACTTCGTGTTAATCTCAAGCCTGTGTCCTATTTTGAGATAGGGGTTGAGAGGACGTTTTTTTTAGGTGGAAGGGGTGTGGATGAAGACTTTCGCGCCTGGTATAAGGCAATGACATTCGTAAACGGATACGATGTACCAAATGACGGCCCCGATGTACCAAATGACCAGCACGTTGGGGCTGATGTGAAAATAACACTCCCCTTTAAATGGCAGCCTTTTCAACTGTATGGAGAGATAGCGGCTGAGGACATATCGAGGAACATAACGATTAAAGGAGGATATCTTGCCGGAATATATCTGCCGAGGATATTTAATCTTGACGCAATTGATCTGAGGGGAGAATACACGCGGACCCGGAAAATCCTCTATCACCATAACACATACAGGAGCGGCTATACATACAAGGGAAGGCTTATCGGCCATCATTTGGGCAGTGATGCAGAAGACCTTTTTGTCGGCACATCCTTTTACGGAACAGGAACTACAAAGTATTCATTTTACTATGACCGGGAGAAAAAGGGCTTAACAACAAGGAATCCCGAGGTGAGTCAGGAGTTTGTTCTTGCCTTGAGGCAGAAGGTTTCAGAGAGAACGGACCTGTCTCTCAAAGGTGGATACGAAAAGGTCAGGGATTCCGGGCATATACCGGGAAACGATACAGACAACATAGTGTTTGAAATCTCTTTTGATTCAAGCTGGTAAAAATTTAATTAGAGTCTGTGTATTAAGTCGAACAGTTGTCGTTTTTCTGTCATTCCGGCTTGTCCGGAATCGTTCTTTAATAAGGATTCCCGACTCGCTCCACTTGCGGGAATAACAAATAACTGTAGTTTATACGCAGACTATAGTCAGGTGCAACCGGAAGCTAATGTACTTCCTGACTCCGGGTATCCCGTGTTTTCCCCACCTCAGGGATAGAACAAGCCGGAGACAGCGGCAATCTTCTCCGGTGACCCAAGGACGAGGAGTACGTCTCCGGCACGAATCTGCATGTCTCCGTCCGGATTGGACAATACCTGTGAATTTCTGCGTATTGCCACGACAGTAACACCAAATTTTTTCCTCAGATCGGTCCGGGCAAGTGTTTTTCCAACCAGGGTGGACTTTTCTTCAACCCGCAAAGCACTCACTTCAATGCCTGGAATGTGAAGTTTCAGATCAGGGAAAGATGCGTGCTTTCCGGGAAGGCTCCGGAGCATCTCATAACCGTCTGAACGTACCTCGGCAATAAACCTCTCAATCTCGTCTCTGGGGACAAGATATTTTCCCAGAACCCGGGAAAATATCTCTATCGAGGTCTCAAACTCCTCGGGTACAACCTCGTTGGCACCTAATTCATGGAGGGGCTTCATTTCCTGAAGATAACGGGTCCGTACAATGAGATGAATATTCGGATTAAGCCTCCGGACAAGTTCGGTAATCCTGCGGGTTGCAGCAGGGTCGGATATTGCCACTACAACAATCCTCGCATCCTTGATATCAGCATGCTGGAGCACGGCCTCCTGGGTTGCATCTCCATAATAAATCGGCTCACCCTTTGCCCTTTCATTTCTTACCGCCTCGGGATTCATCTCGATGATAACATAGGGGATATTTCCCACCCTGGCTGCACGTGCCAGATTTCTGCCGTTAACACCGAAGCCTATGATAACAAGGTGGTCTTTTTTGCTTTCAACCTTTATTCCCTGCGCTGGATGCAGACCGTTCTTCAATCGTACAGGTAAAGGCAACCCGGAGACAAAATCCGCCACCCGTGGCGCAAGGGCCATCACAAATGGCGTTGCAGCCATGGTCAGTACGGATACAGACAGAAACATCTGATAAACGTTCCCCTGAAGCAATCCATATTCAACACCGGTTTTAGACAAGATAAATGAAAACTCCCCCACCTGACTGAGTGCAAATCCGACCAGGATCGCAGTTCGTACAGGAAAACCGAGCAGAGTTGCTGAAAAACCCGCTAATATTGCCTTTAATATCATGACTCCTACGGTAATTAACAGAATGAGGACAGGATGCTCAAAAAGGAATACCCCGTTAAACAGCATCCCTATCGAGACAAAAAAGAAGCTTGTAAAGACATCTCTAAAGGGCGAGATATTACCGAGCGCCTGATGACCGTACTCAGATTCGGATATAACCAGACCTGCCAAAAAGGCACCCAGGGCAAGGGAGAGCCCTGCACTTGAAGTCATCCACGCAACAGAGAGGCATATTAAAAAAACGCTCAACAGGAAGAGTTCATGGCTGCGCGTCCTTGCAACCTGGTACAACACCCATGGCACAACCCATTTAGCGCTGACCACCACCAGCACAATAATGGCAATTCCCTTCGCCAGAAGAATGAGGAGGGACCCGCCTGAACCACCCGACTCTCCGGCCAGCAACGGGGTGAGCAATATCATCGGCACAATAATAACATCCTGAAAGATCAGTATGGCCAGGGATGTCCGTCCATGGGGGCTGTCTACTTCTGCCTTTTCCTGCATGAGTTTGAGCACAATAGCCGTGCTGCTGAGGGATATAAGAAATCCTGCAAAGACCGCTTTGCCAATGGGCTGACCGAATTGACCCGCTATGACGGAGGCAGTCAGTATGGTCAGCAAAACCTGGAAAGAGCCGCCCATCAGGACGGATTTCCTGATCTGCAGCAGGCTTTTCAGGGAAAACTCGATCCCTATAGCGAAAAGCAACAGCACAACCCCGACTTCAGCCAGGGCCTTAACTTCCTCAACCGACCTTACCAACCCCAGCCCATGCGGCCCTGCCAATACCCCGGTCAGGATGAATCCAACAATAGAGGGCACTTTCAGCCTGCTGCACAGGAAGAGCACTGCAATGGATAAGGCAAATATAACAACAATGTCATTTAAGAGTGGTATTTCCATATCTTAAATTCTAACAGGCACCTGCTTTTATATCTATCACTCGCTTATCTCCAGAACCTTCTTTTAAAGAACTTCTCACCCTCTACTGCAAAGAATACCATAGAAGAGACTGCAAGTGTAATTGCCAGCTCACCTGCAGACAGGGGCTCGGTCCTGAATAGCGGATTCAGAAAAGGGATATAAATAACCGCCATCTGCAAGCCGAAACTCAATATTACCGCACCAAGAAGGGGCTTGTTTGATAAGAACCCTATCCTGAATGACGATTCTTTTTCCGACCTTATAGCAAGCACATGAAAGAGCTGGGAGATACATAATACTGTAAAGACCATGGTCTGCCAGTGAGCGGATTCCGTCCTGATAGTCCACGTCTGCACTGACAGGACAATGCCTGCCATCAGGAGTCCCACCCAGATGGCATGAATCCCGAGCCCATGGGCAAATATACTCTCGCCGGGCCGGCGCGGCGGCCTCTTCATGACATCGCCTTCTTCGGGTTCAACGGAAAGGGCAAGCGCCGGCAAACCGTCGGTCATAAGATTAATCCAGAGGATGTGGATGGGCAGCAGGGGGATGGGAAGACCCAGGAAAGGGGCAAGAAAGAGTGTCCATATCTCGGCCGAGTTCGTGGTCAGCATGTACTTTATGAATTTCCTTATATTGTCATATATCTTCCGGCCTTCCTTTACTGCCTTGACAATCGTTGCAAAATTGTCGTCAAGGAGTATCATTGAAGAGGCCTCCCTGGAGACATCCGTTCCAGTAATACCCATGGCAATACCGATATCAGCCCGCTTTAAGGCCGGGGCGTCATTAACACCGTCTCCCGTCATGGCAACAAACTGGCCCTTGTCCTGCAACGCCTTTACTATCTTTAGTTTCTGCTCCGGCGCCACCCTTGCATAGACCCTGATATGTTCAACCTTCTCTTCAAACTCCTCCAGAGAGAGGGCGTCAAGCTCCTGTCCTGTAAGTATCGCCTCAGAGCCGTCTTCAAGGATGCCGAGTCTCCTTGATATGGTCTCTGCTGTAAGCGGGTGGTCACCCGTAATCATTACCGGTTTTATCCCGGCCGCCTTGCAGAGCGCCACGGATTCCCTTGCCTCCTGCCTTGGCGGGTCCATCAGGCCCGTGAGACCGACAACGGTAAGTTCCTTTTCGACCTCGGGAGGGCTCAGGACTTCCGGCAGGTTCTCCCAATACCTGAAGGCAATGCCCAGGACCCTGAGTCCATCGGCTGCCATCCCGGCGTTTACCTCTTCCAGCTCTTCCCTGTTTATCTCCTTTAATCCGTCAGAAGTCAGGATATTGATTGATTTGTCAAGCAGTACATCTATTGCTCCCTTTGTAAAGGAGACATACCCCCCTGATGTCAAAGGAGGGTCGGCGGGCATCCTGTGAAAGGTAGTCATACACTTTCGCTCTGAGTCAAAGGGCAGCTCAGCCACCCTCGGAAATAACTGTTCAAGGCTATTCTTGTCAAAACCATGCTCCCTTGCTATGGAGTAGAGGGCCGCCTCTGTAGGGTCTCCGATGATGTTACCGTCAACACCCCCCCTGGCGTCATTGCTTAATGCGAGGGCTGTCATTAAACGGTGAAGGGGAGAACCTGTAACGAGCTGATCGGATTCGGCCTTCAGGTCTGAACCGCGAATCACCTCTCCGTTAATATAAAGCTCCTCCACGGTCATCCTGTTAAGCGTCAGGGTTCCGGTCTTGTCAGAACATATATAGGTCACAGAGCCGAGGGTTTCCACGGCTGGAAGCTTTCTTATCAGGGCATTCTGTTTGACCATCTTTTTTGCACCGATGGCAAGGGAGATGGTAACTACAGCAGGGAGGGCCTCAGGTATTGCAGCAACTGCAAGGGAGATGGCTGTAAGCAGCATCAGCATCACGGGCTCTCCCCTGAGGAGACCAAAGACAAAGACTATGGCACATATTGCAAGGACGGCAATTGCAAGCTTACTGCCGAACTTTGCAAGCCTCTTCTGAAGCGGCGTCTTTACTGCTTCTTCATCCTGAAGCATTGTGGCAATCCTGCCAAGCTCCGTATTCATTCCCGTTGCTGTAACGATGCCAAGACCGCGGCCGTAGGTAATAATAGTGCCCTTATAAACCATGTTCTTCCTGTCTCCAATTGACAGGGCCTCGTCAGGGAGGGCTGTTACCACCTTTTCAACAGGCACGGACTCTCCTGTAAGCGCCGCCTCTTCAACCTTCAGCTGTGCTACCTCCATAAGGCGCATATCCGCCGGCACTATCTTTCCGGCCTCAAGGATTACAATATCACCGGGGACAAGTTCCGATGCAGGGATATCAACAGGTTGACCGGCCCTCACAACAGTTGCTGTCAGGGCTGCCATTTTCTTCAAAGCCGCCATTGCCTTCTCTGCCCTGTACTCCTGAACAAACCCTATGACAGCATTAATAACAACGATCAAGACAATTACAAGGGTATCGGTAACCTCGCCAACAATTCCCGAGATAACGGCAGCACCAATGAGGACAAGGATCATGAAATCCCTGAACTGATCAAGGAACATTTCAAGGGGTGTTTTTTTCTTCTTCTCAACAAGCTCGTTCGGCCCATATTCCATGAGGCGCTTTCTTGCCTCTTCATTTGAGAGGCCCTGTGGTGATGTCTTCAGGGCCTCAACAACTTTTTCTGCTTCCATCTGCCAGTGCATAAAAACTCCTTTCGTTATCACAGGTCCCTCAAGCCCTGTGTCGATTCAAAATTTATCTTGATGAACAAAAATAAAAAAGACCCTTGTCACAATAAAAAAACTTATCATGACAAAGGTCTCGCTTGTTAGAATTATCTAACCAGCAGTGCCGGTCTGCCTGAGGCAGACGTATTGACGACAGCCACTGATAAAGCTACTCCCCTTTGCAGGCGATTTGGGTTAAGATACCAAGCTCCGGATTCGGTCACTTCCCTGTTATTTAAACAATAGTGTATACAGCGGGCTTATGTCAAGCGAATGAAGGTCCGACCGGCAATGCGGTAAAGCTATCGAAAGCGTTTAAAGTTGACCTTCCGGTTATAGCAACTGCAAAGCAGGGTTCAGGACCATTATTGCTACGGGAATGAGGGGATAATGAAGAAAAAAGAAAGACCGTTCAATAAAAGGAGAGGGGTTCTGTGTCAGTGTTGACCCTCTGCTCGTCCTTGACGGCAGCTCCCAGGTACTGGGGCAGGGCAAACATGCCGTGATGGACCTCGGGGTTATAGAAACGGAGTGGGACATTAAGGCGTTTTATTCTCTCCTCAAGTTCCATGAGGGAGAGTTCTTTCGGATCGTTGCTGTTTGATGCATATACAAACCCCCAGGGCACATAAAAGGACGGCACAGACGTCCAGTATCCCCTGACTGTCGTGAATATCCGGGACATGGTATTATGGATAATGGCAAAGGCTTTCAGGTTGTTTACCGAGACAGACGTTGCCTGGGTCACTGCTACTCCACCGGGCGTGAGATGCTCCAGAACCTCTCTGTAAAATTCCCTTGTATAAAGCTTGATGGCAGGACCTGCTTCCATGGGCTCCGGGAGGTCAAGGATTATTACATCAAACTTCTCGTCTCCTTTAGCAATAAACTTCCGAGCATCCTCGTGCAGGACCTTTACCCTGGGATCGTCAAAACACCCCTCATGCCATTCATACAGATGGTCCTTGCATGCCTGCACTACCTCCTCATCAAGGTCAATCATGTAGACGGATTCCACTGTAGGGTGCCGTAGCACTTCCCTGATTGTAGCCCCCTCGCCTCCACCGGCAATCAATACCCTTTTGGGGGACCCGTGAGTAAGCAGGGCAGGGTGAACAAGTGCCTCATGGTATATGAACTCATCAAGCTGGGTAGACTGCATCTTCCCATCCAGGACCAGGGTCTTGCCATAACTGCCAAGTCTGAGAATCTCCAGTTTCTGATACCGGGTCTGGGCAGTATACAGGACTTCTTCAAGTGAATGGAGGCTTGCCTCTTTATCCGTTGTAAACTCAAGAAACCATTTGGAGCCGATCATTACATACCTTGTGCGGGAGCTTTTCGTTTGTACACGAAATTATCCCTCTTTTCATTTCCACAATGGATGGGTTTTTTGACTCAAACTGTTCAATAAGGTATTGGACAGCAATTTCCGGCTTGATTATATCTCCACAGGTAAATATATCCACAGCGGCATATCCGTATTCCGGCCATGTATGAATGGAAAGGTGAGATTCAGCGATAACCACCATACCACTGATCCCAAAGGGACTAAACTCATGAAAGGATACATCAACAATAGTTGCCTTGGCTTGCTTTGCAGCAGATACCATTGCCTCACTTACAGCCTTCAGGTCTTTCAGTATCTCATGATTACAATCCTTTAATTCAACTAATAAATGGGTACCTAAAGCATGCAATCCTCAACCCCCCTTCAAGTGGTTTAAGAGGGACAAAATATCCCTAACAAGCATATAAGCATAAAGCAAATAATACATTTTTGTCAAGGGGTTAAAAGACAGGAGTTCCCCCAGAAAACAGGTATCGAAAATATCGTAAGCCAGGGGATAATCGACAAAAAATGAAAATATTCAAAATACAATTAAATATTAACAGGATTGAAGAATTCCGTCAATTAAGAAAAGAGAGCCGGGGTTCAAAAGAGCATTTAATAGTAGGAATTGAAGCGGCAATTAAACTATTAGCCCTCCTTCAATTTATCTTTACCGCCTGAATAAATGCACCACTTGTAGTTAAGTCATCTTCAGAAATAGATTTAAATCCTGGAGCAAGGTCATCTATTGTGTAACTTGATTTTGATTTGATTTTTTTATCACATACAACCCTGAAACCTTCTTCTTTCAGTATCGCAACATGTGTTGAATGCGGTTCTCTGTTAAGCAAGTATGGCCTTTTTCCTCTTAGTAGTTTCCATATGAAATCCGAATACAACCAATGACCATTCCATTCATCAGCGGTTCCGTGGCACTTAAAATCAATCTGATTTGATATATAGCCGGTTGGCTTCAACCATAAGCGCATTGATTTGCAAGTATTCCGCAAATCATCAACGTGTTCAAGAACTGCTTGAGAATAAATCATGTCTACAGATTCTTTTTCAAGAATACCCGCATCATACCAGGGAACTTTATATTGTATTAACGA
>BTTF01000065.1:0-12145 GCA_036244995.1 bacterium
GAATTCTGGGAGAGGACGGTATACTTGGAGGCAACACGGGATCGGAACCACAGGTCGATTGTGTTAAAAGACTGCACGATAAGGCCAAGCCCGAGAATGGCAATGACCAGGCGTGTGAGATGATCCGCGGGCTTCAACAGGGCAGAGACGGTAACCACAACAACAAACGCAAACCCCCCCCCGGTCAGCTTAAGAAGGAACGCGCTCCCCAGGATTTCGTTCTGACGTTCCGGGTGTTTAACAAGTTCCCTGACTACTATATTGTCCAGCCCCAATGTAGACAGGACAGAAAACAGACCCACAAAGGCTATGGCGTAGTTTAGAATCCCATATTGCTCAGGACCAAGGTAACGGGCAACCCACACGCCAACAAACAGTCCCACACCCATACGCAAAATCTTGTCGGCAAAGAGCCAACCTGCATTAGTAATAATTTTCTGCAGGTTGAGCCGCTTGTCTAACCTTGTGCGAATAAAGGCAGGGAGAAATTTAATCCATGTCTGATTCATGTTTAAGGTTTAACAAGCTAACAGGCTATCAGCCTGGCAAGCTGGTAAAATGGACAGGCTACCGCCGTTCCTACGCCATGGGTAGGACTGGAAGTGGTGGATTGTGTGGCTCCTTTCAGAGCTGGAACCGTTTGTAGGCATGATCGAGAAGCCTGACCTGCAATACTTGACTTGCTGGAGTTACTCAATTGGTTGTGGTCAGGAAGGGTACGTCTTAACCCCTTAGAATTAAATTATAAAACTTGTCTCTTTATGGTGTCAAGAAAAGTTTTATCAGGAGTTCCCCAAAAAACAGACATCAAACAGCATAAGCCCACGAATAATCGAGAAAAAACAGATTTATAAGGTGGTTGCAAAATGTTTCGAAAAAATGGGTGAACTCCTGAAATGAAGTTTTAGGATTGACAAGACGGAGCCCTAATCTTTAGAATATAAAGGTAACTCTAAAAGAGATGGGGAGTCGTCTAATGGCAGGACAGCAGACTCTGGCTCTGCTTGTAGGGGTTCGAATCCTCTCTCCCCAGCCATTTGTATTGACGATTGACGAGTTTCAATTGATTATTTAAGAAATCGACAATCGTCAATTGAAACTCGTCAATTTATAATACGGTCCCATCGTCTAGTGGTCCAGGACGCCGGCCTCTCACGCCGGTAACACGGGTTCGACTCCCGTTGGGACTACCAAAAAAATCCCTCCCTCCCTCCATTAAGGAGAATTAGGCAGTATATAGCTTCACGATGTCTTCACGATAGACTCAGGATAAGAAAGAGAGAGAAAAAATTAGTCTTATAAATCGTGAGTAATCTTGAAGTAATCTTGAGGCAAAAGAAGAAGTTTTTGAGTTTCATGATAAATTCGGTTTGATTTGTCTTAATTCGCGGCTAAAAGAGGTTAGAGCAGTTTCTTTAATTCCTTAATCAGCAAGGCATTATCCCGGTGGCTCTTGACTGCGATACGGAAGAATCCTTTCTCAAGCCCCCTGAAGTTACTGCAATCCCTTACGAGTATTCCCTTGTTGCGAAGAGCCGGGACAATTGCTTCAGCCCCTGGATGTTTCAGGAGATAGAAGTTTATCCTGGAAGGATAAAAATGGATTCCGACTCCTGTTAGTCCTTTCTCTATAAAATCCTTTTCTTTTCTGATATATTCAAGAGTGCTCTCCTTATAAACCCTGTCTTTCAGTGCTATGATGCCGGCCCTCTGGGCGAGGCTGTTGACGGTCCATGGTTCCTTCAGGGCCTTGAGCCTTTCGGCTATTTCAGCCGGGAAGATGCCGAATCCGAGGCGTAACCCACTCAGGGCATAAAACTTCGTCATTGACCTGAGAACTATGAGGTAGGGGTTTTCAGAAACCTCTGAGACAACGCTCTCCTGTGGTATGAAATCAATGAATGCCTCATCAACAACAAGAAAACACTTCAGTGCTCTTGCTGCAGAGGCTATTTTTATAATATCAGCTCCGGGGAGCAGTTGTGCGGCAGGGTTGTTGGGGTTGCAGAGAAAGGCCATCCGACACCCCTGCATGGACTCTATAAAACTCTCCGGATCAATCCCGAAATTTGCTTCTTCCCTGAGTGGCAAAAATCTGATTGTCCTGTTTCCGGTATCACCTGAGGTTAGAACAGCCCTTTCATACTCGGAGAAGGTGGGGGCAGGGATTAATATCCTCTGTGGTCTGAGCCCCCGCACAACGAGATAAATCAGTTCCGTGCTTCCATTTCCGCATATTATATTATCGTCCGGTATGCCGAGGTGCCTTGAGAGATGCTGTCTGAGGCGGTGACAGTTCGGATCCGGGTAGTTGGTGAGGTATTTCAGGTCTTTTCTCAGCCCTGCCTTTATCTTTTTTGATACCCCTAACGGATTAATAGAGGCGCTGAAATCAATTACCTTTCTCTCCGGTATCCTTAATATCCCGGAAAGACGATATATATTTCCACCATGAGTTGTCATAAGACCTGTAATAATACCATTTATTGAGGCGTTGTTTCATCTGATCTGCCGGATTTGCAGAAGAAAAAACCGCAATGCCGGGTTGCAGACATTGCGGTTTTTAATGTCATGTTAAGTCAGTTTTAGTCAGCTAATTTTATATCCTTCAGCTTCTTGTCGTTTATTTTTACGGTAAATGACTTTTTCAGTTTTTCAATGTAACTGTCAAAAGCCGCCCGCCGTTTTTCCGTAAGCAGTTTTTTTGACAAACTCTCTTTTGCCTTGTCATACGCAACCTTCTGTCCCTTTTTCAGGTCAGTAAGTTTGATGATATGATAACCGAATTGGGTTTTTACCGGTCCACTTATCTCGCCTTTCTTCATTGAGAAGACGGCCTTTTCGAATGCAGGAACCATCTGTCCCCTTCCGAAGAATCCAAGGTCGCCACCCTTGGCTGCCGAGCCCTTGTCTATGGAGTTTTTCTTGGCGAGAGTAGCGAAGTTCTCTCCTGCCTTCAGCCTTTTCAACAGACTCTCAGCCTCCTTCTTTGTTTTTACAAGTATATGACTTGCCCTTACCCGGTTTTTGGAGAACTCTTCAGGATGAGCATCATAATACTTCTTTATTTCCTTGTCCGTTACCCCCACTTTCTGTTCAATCTCTTTTGTGAGGAGCATGCTTATCAGACTTAATTTCTGAAACTCCTTAAGCTTTTCCTTATACTCCGGTGATTTGTCAAGTCCCTGCTTTTTAGCCTCAAGATAGATGAGTTCTTTCTTTACAAGTTCATCGGTAAGTTTCTTCATCCCTTCGGGGTTGTTATAGATTTTCTTCATGAAGGCAGGCAGGGCTTCAAACTGTTTTTTAAGGTCTTTTTGCGTGATGTAAGCGCCGTCTACTTTTGCAATATAGTCTGAGGGCGCTTTGGTGCTAACAGGCGCTTTTGAGCATCCTGCAATTACTAACAGGACTAAGAAGAACTTGGCTAATGTTTTCATCTTGCCTCCGATTTGTTTTCTGGTTAATTTTGCTTAATAGCATAACATAACGTTTACGGCAAAAAATATAAAGCCGGATATTATTCCGGATATTATTATAGATAAGTAAGGTTGTTGAAAGCGATATGATAGACTCTGAACGGTTTCGGATTTCCCAGGTTGAAATCCCGGATGCCGGCCATGCAGCAATTCACGGCGAACTTATGACGCTTTGAGATTGCTTCGCTTCGCTCGCAATGACAGAATAGACTTGCAATGACAGAATAGGTTTTCGTAATGTCATTGCGAAGATCGTTAGAGATGAAGCAATCCTGCACTGATTTCCCCCGTGAATCGCTACAGGTCATGCCCTCAAATTGACAAAAGAGATATACTTGAATTATATTTAAATTCTTTTGGTGACTCCATGTATTTTCAGGAAATAATAATGAATTTAAACAAGTACTGGGCTGACAGGGGGTGTCTCCTGCTTCAGCCTTATGACGTGGAGGTGGGGGCAGGGACCTTCCATCCCGCAACATTTCTGCGTGTCCTGGGCCCGGAGCCATGGAGGGTTGCCTATGTTGAGCCCTCACGCCGGCCCACGGATGGGCGTTATGGCGAAAACCCCAACAGGCTGCAACACTACTACCAGTATCAGGTCATATTAAAGCCATCACCGCTTGACAGCCAGGATATATATCTTGAGAGTCTCAGGGCACTGGGGCTTGATCCCGCAAAACACGACATCCGGTTCGTTGAAGACGATTGGGAGTCTCCCACACTCGGGGCATGGGGACTTGGCTGGGAGGTATGGCTTGACGGAATGGAGATTACCCAGTTTACATACTTTCAGCAGGTTGGAGGTATTGATTTAAGGCCGGTCTCTGTAGAGATTACCTATGGGCTTGAGAGAATTGCCATGTATATTCAGGGGGTTGACAGTGTTTTCGATATTCAGTGGGCTGAGGGGATAAGGTACGGTGAGCTTTATCATCAGGATGAGGTGGAGTTTTCGAAGTTTAATTTTGATTATGCGGATATAGACCTTCTGAGAAGGCTCTTTGATGATTACGAGAAGGAGTCAAGAAGGTTGATTGATTACGGCCTTGTCCTTCCGTCGTACGAATTCTGTCTGAAGTGTTCCCATGTCTTTAATCTCCTTGATGCAAGGGGGGCCTTTTCAGTGACGGAGAGGACGGGGTATATGGCAAGGGTCAGGGGGCTTGCAAAATCTGTTGCCGAGTCATATCTCGGGCAGCGTGAGGAGATGGGTTTCCCCCTCCGGCAATTGAAGATTGAAGATTGGGAATTGAAGATTGAAGAAAAAGAAGAATTGTCAATTATCAATCGTCAATTCCCAATCGTCAATCTTCAATCCCTTGTCTTTGAGATAGGGGCTGAGGAGATTCCCGCGAGGTTTTTGCCCGGCATGCTCTCTCAGCTTAAAAACCTCTGCGAGGAGGCCTTAAAAAGTCTTTCCATTGAATTCAGCGGGATTCAGGTTTATGGTACACCAAGGAGGTTGAGCCTGATATTGAGAGGATTACCTCAGAGGCAGTCCAGTGTCAGGAAGGTTGTCTTTGGTCCACCCAGGGGAGTTGCCTTTGATGAAAAAGGGGCAGCAACAAAGGCTGCCACAGGCTTTGCAGTCTCCCAGGGGGTTGATGTGGAAAGCCTTAAGATTGAAAAAAAGGGAAAAGGTGAATACGTTGTTGCAATAATCGAGAAGGAGGGGAGACCTGTCAGGGAACTCCTTCCCGAGATACTTAAAAATATTACCCTTTCCCTGCACTTTCCGAAATCGATGAGGTGGGGGGACGGCAGTTTCAGGTTTGTAAGGCCGGTACACTGGATACTTGCCGTTATGGACGGAGATGTTATCGACCTTGTGATAGACGGACTGCGGAGCAGCAACAGGACATGGGGACACAGGTTCCTCAGTCCGGGTCCTGTAGAGATTCATGGCGCAGATGAATACATGGGTCTTCTTGAAGAGAGTTTTGTCGTTGTTGACCAGGCACGGAGGAGAGAAGAGATAAGGGAGTCGGTAAACAGGCTTTCGGAGACAGCCGGCGGCAGGGCGGTTGAGGATGAGGCGCTGCTTGAGACCGTTACCTTTCTTGTGGAATATCCGAATGCCGTCCTCTGTCTCTTTTCTGAAGAGTATCTGAGGCTTCCGAAAGAGCTCCTGGTTACTGTTATGAGGGATCATCAAAAGTATTTTGCCATACAGCGTGGTGACGGAACCTTGCTGAACCGGTTTGTGGTTGTCAGTAACACAGGACGGGAAAACGAAGGGGCTGTCCGGAGCGGAGCAGAGAGGGTTATAAGGGCAAGGTTTGAGGATGCAAGGTTTTATTATGAAGATGACCTGAAGAGGCCGCTCAGCGACAGACTGGAGGAATTAAAACGGGTTACCTTTCAGGAAAAACTCGGCAGCCTCTACGACAAGGTGCAGAGGGTTTGCAGGGTGGCAAGCGGGCTCTCGGTGCTTGTGCCGCATGCATCTGAGAAGATAGAGAGGGCCGCACTGCTTTCAAAGTGTGATTTGATAACCGGAGTTGTTAGGGAGTTTCCGGAACTTCAGGGCCTCATGGGAAAGTACTATGCATTGCACCGGGGTGAAGATGCAGAGGTTGCAGAGGCAATTTATGAGCAGTACCTCCCGACTCATGCCGGAGGAGACCTTCCGTCCACTGATACAGGGGCTGTCCTCAGTATTTCCGACCGTATTGATAACGTGGTGACATTCTTCTCTATCGGTCTGAAGCCAAGCGGTTCCGAGGACCCGTTTGCCCTGAGGAGGCAGGCGCTTGGCGTTATATCTCTTTTGATAAACAGGGGATTTGACATAAGCCTTGAAGAGTTGCTGCAGATAGTGTTTAATGGCCCCGGGAAGACGGATGTTGCCGATGCCGACACCTTAAAAGAGGAGGTGCTTGACTTTTTCCTCCAGAGGCTTGAACCCCTCTTTATTTCAGAAGGTTACTCCTACGATACAGTACAGGCAGTAATGGAGAAATCAAAAATTCTTCCCCTTGTCAGGGTGAAGGAGATAATGGATGCCGTTGAGTCATTTAAAAAGGAACCGGTTTATAATGAGACCCTGATTGCCCTTAAACGGGTTTTTAATATATTGAAAGGACTCAGGGAACCACTTGCAGGTGAGCTCGATGAAAGTCTCTTTATGCACGAAGAGGAAAAGATGCTCTATCAGAGGGCCGGGGAGATAGCTGATGAGGTAAGGGTGAGTATCAAAAGATTTGACTATCTTAAGGCCTTATTGTTAATAGGCGGGCTCAGGGGACCGATAAATGTTTTCTTTGACAATGTCCTTGTGATGGACGAGAATGAGCGTGTAAGGCTGAACCGTCTATGCCTCCTTGCAATGATAAACCGTATAGCTTCCGGGTTTATGGATATTTCTAAATTGCAGGAGCTGTGATTCCGGTTTCTGTGGTAATATGGGGAACGGGTTTTGTCCAAACCCTGAGTATTAATTATTCGCAATCTGCACAGGTTGACAAAAAGCAAAAGCCTGTGACAGGAAAAACAATCGCTTGGCCTGTCTTACAGGTAAAGAATAAACTTGAAGGAGGCAGCAAATGAACTTTCCGGAGGATATTAAATACCACAGGGAGCATACCTGGGTCAAAGTTGCCGGCAAGAAGGCGACCGTCGGAATAACGGATTACGCACAGGATGCCCTTGGAGATATTGTTTATATCGACCTTCCTGAAGTGGATGCGGAAATAGCAAAGGACGCGGAGTTTTCAGAGATCGAGTCTACCAAGGCAACCTCCTCGGTAATAGCACCTGTGTCGGGAACAATAATTGAGGTGAACGAGGAGCTGGAGGAGTCACCCGAGATAATTAACGAAGACCCCTATGGCAAGGGCTGGATTGCGGTGGTTGAGTTAACGGATCCCTCTGAGCTTGATGACCTCCTTGACGGAGCTGATTATGAGAGATACATTGAAGAGGAGGCAAAATGAGGCTTTTAGTCATTGGAGCAGGCCCCGGAGGCTATGTTGCAGCTTTAAAGGCAGCTCAGCTTGGTGCAGAGGTTACGGTTGTGGAGGACACGGAGGTTGGTGGAACATGCCTGAACAGGGGATGCATACCTACCAAGGCGCTGGTGGCCTCGGCCGAGGCAATACACAAGGCGAAGAATCTTAAAGACTTCGGGGTGGACGTTTCAGGGGAGATTATTCCCAATCTTTCCAGGATTATGGAGAGGAAAAACAAGGTTGTTTCAACACAGGTGAAGGGTATACGTTCGCTCTTCAAGAGCTGGGGTGTAACCCTGATAGAAGGGAAGGGGATGCTCCTTACACCGGGGAAGGTGGAGATAGAGAGGAAGGACGGCTCTGTGGAGATTGTTGAGGCAGACAGGATTATCATGGCAACCGGTTCAAAGCCCGCCCGGATACCCATATTCCCTTTTGACGGAGAACATATCCTTTCAAGTGATGATGCCCTGAACATAAAATCCATACCGAAAAGCCTGATAATTGTAGGAGCCGGGGTTATAGGCTGTGAGTTTGCCTGCATATTCAGGGAGCTTGGCACTGAGGTTACAATGGTGGAGATGATGCCCGGTGCAATTTCCACTGAAGACCCTGAAATATCCAGGCTGCTGGAGAAAGAGCTGAAGAAGAAAAAGATAAAACTTATGACCGAAGTAAAGGTGGAACGGGTTGAGGGGCAGCATGACGGTATTCATGTCGGTCTTGCCGGCGGCAAGGAGCTCGTGGCTGAAAAACTGCTTGTATCGATCGGGAGGTCTCTCAATACGGAAGGTATAGGACTTGAAGCTATAGGCATCAAAAAGGGAAGCAGGGGAGAGATAGAGGTCAACGAGCACATGGAGACAAATATTGAGGGTATATATGCCATAGGAGATGTCACAGGTGGAATACTCCTTGCCCATGTGGCGTCCAGGGAAGGAATCATTGCGGCATATAATGCCTGCGGGATAGAGAAGAAGATTGATTACTCCGTAGTTCCGGCTGCTATATTTACATCACCGGAGATTGCCTCTGTCGGGCTCAGAGAGGACCAGGCATCGGAGAAGGGGATAGATTATATTACAGGTCACTTTCAGTTCAGGGCGCTTGGAAAGGCCCATGCAATGGGAGAGATATCCGGGTTTGTAAAGGTTATTGCTGATAAGGGTACGGACAGACTCCTGGGAGTCCATATCATCGGGCCCCATGCCTCCGACCTTATCCATGAAGCGGCAGTTGCCATAAAGGCGGGACTGAAGGTCAGGGATATTGCAGATACGATACACGCCCATCCTACCCTGTCGGAAGGGCTTATGGAGGCCGCCGAAGATGTCCATGGAGAGGCCATACATGTTCCCAAGCCTAATTAGGGTAGCGGATGAGGATAGAAGAAAGTAAGTCATCTGATTGGTTTGCCGAGGTCAGGGAAAAAGAGAAGGTACTTTTCTCCGAGGTTAACCTTCTTCTGCGTGCCCTTGACAGGGCATTTAATCCGGAGAATCTACCGGTTAGCGAACAGAGCTACGGTGCACGAAACTTTTTCCCCGAACTGACATCTGTGAGAGATGTTATTTTGAGGGTGTTGGGAATCCTTGATGTTATTATACCCGAAAGTAAAAAAAACGCCTTCTGGTTTCAGAAGTTTGCTGAACAGAAGTTCCTTTCCGATCGTAAAAGGGACCTTTTAAGGGAAAGCCTTAATAAGCAGGACAAGCCCGAAAAATCCCTTTTCCTCCTATATGACTCTTTTATTAATCTGAAAGTAATTATAAATGACCTCCTGAAGAGCAACACTGTTTCCTATACAGGATATAAAAATTTTGGTGACTTACTCGGCAGAGAGATCAGGGAGAACCGTATATTCGACCCTTTCAGAAAGGGATTTGATCATGATTTTGACAGTATTGATAACACCCGGATAAAGGATATCGTTAAATCTCTTAAGGTCAGGGGTTATAAAAGGGAGATATCCGGGGTCTTTATATATCTTTTCAGGTTCCTGCGCTATCTGGGACATATTGAGCTATCCTCACATCGTTCAATTTCCCTGAACTGTGCATTCCTGATACTCGTCCTCCTGAGATCGGAGATCAGGAGTTTTGTGAGCTATCTCGACGACATGATGCAGGATGTGGATGATAAGGGGCTGAGGGATGTCCTGCAATCAATAGCCTTTCAGTTTTCCATGGAGTCAAAGAGGGTCTATGCACAGGAACTCAAGGATGTGTTGTCGAGAAATGATTCAGGTCAGGTGAGGGGAAGGATGGAAAACTGTCATGGAATATTTCGCAATTTAACCGAGCAATGTATAGTTCAACTTGCCCAGTACGTTTCTCCTGATATCAGGGGGGAAGAGATATTTCCGAGTTTTGAGACAAGAGTTGAGCAATCCCTGAGACTGAGGGATGATGTTTATATACTATGCAGGTTTTTTGAGATTTTTGAAGACAGCGTTAAAGATATCGTAAAGAGAAAAAAGGTGTTTGAATCACTAAAGGATTATATGCTCTATTTTGAGAGTCTCAGCTTCAGACTTTTGAGATATGACGACTACGAGGAATTTCATGGATTCTTTAATGATTTTATGTCGATAACCCCGGATGTGTTTGATAATTACGGGGTCCACAACATGTTTGAGAAGGCTCACAAGTTCAGGGTCTATCTTGAGACGACCCTGAGGCTTATATCCCAGAGGTCTGAATTGCGGGATAAACCCGTTAACGAGGATAAGGTGCAGAAGGTAATGCAGCAGTATCTGCCCGGTTGAGCTTTTTTTGTCCTGGAGTAATTGAATCAAGGTATGGTTGGAAAATTAAATAACGGAGGTCAAGATGGGAGAAATCATTGATATTCATGCAAGAGAGATACTGGATTCAAGGGGAACCCCGACCGTTGAGGTGGAGGTGGTGCTTGCCTCTGGCGCCCTTGGCGTGGCTGCAGTCCCTTCCGGTGCATCAACAGGCGAAAGGGAGGCCCTGGAGTTGCGCGATGGTGACAGCAGCCGTTACCACGGCAAGGGTGTGACTGTAGCTGTAAGTAATGTAATTGAAGAGATAGCTCCGAGGATTATCGGTCTTGATTCCGGGGAGCAGGTCTATATTGACGGGCTGCTCATTGAGCTTGATGGAACCGACAATAAGAGCCGTCTTGGTGCAAATGCCATGCTTGGTGTCTCCCTTGCTGTATGCAAGGCCTCGGCAGAGGAGCTCGGCCTTTCCCTGTATAAATACATGGGCGGATGTAATGCCAAGGAACTTCCGGTCCCGATGATGAATATCATGAATGGCGGGGCTCATGCGGATAATAATGTTGACATTCAGGAGTTTATGATAATGCCTGCCGGATGTATTGATTTCTCTTCTGCCCTGAGGGCAGGCTCGGAAGTATTCCATTCATTAAAGCAGATACTCAGGGCAAGGGGGCTGAACACAGCAGTTGGTGATGAAGGCGGCTTTGCACCTGACCTTAAAACAAATGAAGAGGCACTTGTCTTGATTATTGAGGCAATAGAGAAGGCAGGCTATATTCCGGGCAAGGATATTTATCTTGCCCTTGATGTTGCTGCATCAGAATTTCATGAAGACGGGAAATACAGGTTTGAGGATAAAAAATGCACGACTTCAGATATGGTGGATTATTATGAGGGAGTGATTCAACGGTATCCTGTAATCTCAATTGAGGACGGACTTGGTGAGAATGACTGGGATGGCTGGATTGAGATGACCAGAAGGCTCGGCAGCAGGATACAGCTTGTAGGGGATGACATATTTGTGACAAACACCGGGATTATCTCACAGGGTATAAAGGATAAGGTTGCAAATTCAGTGCTCATTAAATTAAACCAGATCGGTACCCTTACAGAGACACTTGATGCCATTGAGATGGCAAAACGGGCGGGATATACAGCCGTGATCTCTCACCGTTCCGGTGAGACAGAGGATACAACGATTGCAGACCTTGCAGTCGGGTGTAATACAGGTTTTATAAAGACAGGTTCTCTTGCAAGGAGTGAACGGGTTGCCAAGTATAACAGGTTGCTGAGAATCGAGGAGGAACTGAACGGCACTGCAGTATATCCGCAGATTACGCAGATTCCGCAGATTTTGAAAAAGTACTCTGTAAAATAAAAAAACTGATTGTTTCTGTTGATATATGTCATGCAGTTTCTGCGTAATCTGTGAAATCTGCGGGCAGAGGGGCACTGCGGTATATCCGGGACTGTCGGCATTGTACAATCTCAGGAATGTCAGGCAGTTCCGGAGGTGCTGTTTTTATTCTTTACCGTGAGCATTATGTCTTCAATCATAATCCTGTTTGTCTCTTCTATCTCTTTTACTGTTATCTTGAGTCTCTGGGCAACCTGTTCAAAGTCCATGCCCTGATTATAGTGAAGCTCGGCTATTACTATCTTTAAGACATCGTCAGCGAGAACCTGCCTCAGTTCCTCATCCACGACATCAATGGCACTGCAAGCCTCATTCAGGGACTGGCCGCTCTGAAGCCTTTTTATCAGTTTACCGATCTCTATATCATATATCTTTTCTTCATCTTTTGAGAAATTCTTGTAATCCGGCATATCAATGTCCTTTCCGTTTATTTATTAACAATAATTCAGCACGCAATATTTCATGATGAAGTCGTAAAAAGCGCGGAAAGTGCTGTTTTTGTCATTGCGAGTAAAGCGAAACAATCTCTATCCGTTTGATTTTAAAA
>BTTF01000066.1:0-11552 GCA_036244995.1 bacterium
TTTATTAAAACAACTCATATTTTACCAATCTGCCGTCAAGGCCGCCTGTTTTTAAAGGTTTTTTCCATGTGGCCCTCAGTCCCAGTTTTTTTATGAATTCCCGTTCGCCAAAATAAATATAGGCGGTGGAACCCGTGCATTTCTTCTTCAGAAAATCACCCAGCGATTTGTACAGGAGTTCAAGCTCCTCTTTCTTCCCCATACGGATACCGTAAGGAGGGTTTGTGATAATGACCCCGTTTTCCAGGCCCTTGCTCTCCCTGAAATCAAGCATCTGGAGCCTTACTTTATCTCCGTACTGCAAACTCCGGGTGTTTATCCTTGATATCTCAACAGCTTTGGGGGATAAATCACTTCCGGAGATAAATCCATCCGGCAATCCACGGATTTGACGGTCAAGTTCTTTTTTTACCATTGTCCATACTGATTTATCATAGTCCGGCAGACATTCAAACCCAAAGTGCTTGCGAAAAATACCGGACGGAATCCTGCAGTAATGCATCAGTGCCTCACAGAGCAGGGTGCCGGAGCCGCACATCGGATCATAAAGCGGAACAGAGCCGTTCCATTCTGCATACCTGATGATAGCGGCGGCTACGGTCTCCTGCATGGGTGCAGCAATGGACTCCTTTCTGTAACCCCGCCGGTGCAGAGAGCCCCCTGAAGTGTCCAGACTTATGGTGGCCTTGTCCTTTCTTATGTAGAGGTTAAACCATACATCCGGGGTTTTCGGATCAATGTCAGGCCTCTTTCCGGTTATCTCGCGAAATGAATCGACAATTGCATCTTTCAGACACAGAGATGCATAATGTGAGTTGTTTATCTGACTGTTTGATACATTACCGAAGACAGCAAATGTCTCTTCCACAGACATAAAATCCAGCCAGTTTATCTGTTTTGCCCTTTTGTATAATTGATCGGTAGACCTGCAATTAAAAGATATCAGAGGCGCAAGTATTTTTGAGGCGAGTCTTGCGGCATAATTGATTCGATAAAGCGTCTCTTTGCCGGCATTAAAATAAATCCCGCGGTATTCGGGGATGCTTGCCTCTGCCCCAAGCTCGGACAGCTCCCGGGCCCCCAGTTCTTTTATGCCATCGGCAATCTGTGCAAAAAATCTATTGGTCTTCTGATATTCATACATAAATAATTCCGGATTGCGCATTGGTAAAATCAAGCGATAACGTATCGCTTCGACCACGGATAAAAAACAAAAACCGGATTTTAACCACAGAGCACACTGAGGTCACAGAACAAAACACAAAAATACTTTAAGCTCATCTTTCTGCACAGGGAATACAGACGGTTTTGCCGTTTTTCAGCCGGGTCCTTGTCTCCATTACCTTCTCTCCACAAATTGCACAGGTAGCCGACGGGTATATCCTTGCTTCCTTTGGCAGATCTATTTCTGTCTTTTTTACCTCAAACAGCTCATTGTCTGCTGCGTTCATTATGGCCTCTGTCTTTCTTGCCTTTCTGTTATGCACAGCCTTCAAAACCTCTTCTGACCTTTCTCCTTCCGCATATCTTTTCCACATCTCTTTTTCTTCCCCGGTTTCGGCAGGAGGGGTCCATTTAACGGCAATCCTTAATGCCTTCCCCGATGGTCTCTTTACGAATGTATAAACCTGTTTACCGTAATCCCTGTATATGAGATTGCCTTTTCCGAACGTGCAACCTGTCATCACCTGAATGGCGTCCACGGCACAGGAGTTGTTTTCTACAATTGCAACCAATTCCTCATCTTCAGACCTTGGACCAAACTCCCTGAGCGCTAATTCCGAGACCCTGTAGCCAAGGGCAAGGCCGGGACATACATGTCCGTGAAACCTTATTACATCTTCAAATGTCATTAAAGCACCTCCCTGTATCTCATTACGAGTATCCTGTAACCCTCTCTGGAGAGCTTTGCGGCCAGTCTGTCGGCATATTTTCGGTCTGTGAACTTTCCTATCATGACCCTGTAGTAACGTTTACCCTTTATCGAGATTTTTCTGATGTAGACTTTGCGGTAAGTACGTGAAAGAGCTGACTTCAGATAGCCGGCGTTTTTATAATTACGGAATGATGCTATCTGTATGGTATATGGACCGGCAGAAGAGGAGACATACTTTACCGGCCGGACAAAGGACATGTCCCTTCCCATATAATCCACCCGTACCCTTGCAGTGCCTTTATGTATCAATCCTATTTTTTTTGCAGCTCCGTATGAGAGGTCTATATCCCTGCCACGTATAAAAGGTCCCCGGTCATTAACCTTTACCACAACGGACCGTCCGTTTTCCGGGTTGGTAATCTTGAGTTTCGTTCCAAAAGGCAGGGTCTTGTGTGCTGCTGTCCGGGCATACATATTATAAGTCTCGCCTGAGGCAGTCAGCCTTCCGTGGAATTTCTTGCCATACCAGGAAGCCACCATATAGCGGCCCTCAGGCTTTATTTCATGCCTTGAGGCGGCGCATGCCGGTAGTAACAGCAATACAATAATTAAAAGTAGCAGAGGCCTTTTCATATCAGGGGCTCCTACAGAATATACCTGCTCAGGTCCTCGTCCTTCACAATCTCACTTAATTTTTCCCTGACATAGTTACTGTCTATCGTCAGTGACGTGTTTCTTTTCTCAGGGGCGTCAAAGGAAATCTCTTCAAGGAGTTTTTCGAGTACGGTATGAAGCCTCCTTGCCCCAATGTTTTCAGTCTTATCATTGACTGTGGCTGCAATCGATGCTATCTCATCAATGGAGTCATCGGTAAAGAGTATATCCACCTCTTCGGTGGCAAGAAGGGCGATGTACTGCTTTACAAGGGCGTTGTCAGGTTCTGTAAGGATACGGATAAAATCTTCCTTTCCAAGTGAATCAAGTTCGACCCTTATAGGAAACCGTCCCTGGAGTTCAGGGATAAGGTCGGATGGTTTGGACATATGAAAGGCGCCGGCTGCGATGAAGAGTATATGTTCCGTGCGGACAGGGCCGTGTTTGGTGGTTACGGTCGTTCCTTCAACTATGGGCAGCAGGTCTCTCTGGACTCCCTCTCTTGACACATCCGGTCCCTGGGCTGAGCCTCTTGATGCAACCTTGTCTATCTCATCAAGAAATACTATGCCGGTCTGTTCAGTGCGCCTGATGGCCTCTTTTGTAACCATATCCATGTCAATCAATTTATCCGCCTCTTCACGTGTGAGCAACTGAACGGCCTCGGAGACCTTTACCTTTTTCCTCTTTGGCTTTTCAGGCAGGAAACTCCCCAGCATCTCTTTCAGGTTGATTTCAAGGTCCTCAAGCCCGACATTTGAGATAACCCCGAGGGGCATCACCTTTTCCTTGACCTCAATCTCCACGTAACGGGAGTCGAACTTTCCCTCCCTGAGTTGAGCCCTCAGTTTTTCCCTTGTATCCGAATGTTTCTGTTTCTCTTCTTCTCCCTGGTCCGTTTCCTTAAACCCCTTTCTCGGAAGCGGCAACAGGAGGTCGAGAAGCCTTTCCTCTGCAAGGGTTTTTGCCTTTTCCTGAACCTTTGTAAAGTGCTCGGTCTTGACCATATTGACGGCAATCTCGGTAATGTCCCTTATGATGGACTCCACGTCCCTTCCAACATAGCCGACTTCCGTAAACTTTGATGCCTCCACCTTCATAAACGGTGCATTTGCAAGTTTTGAAAGCCTCCTTGCAATCTCTGTTTTTCCAACGCCGGTGGATCCGATCATTATTATATTCTTGGGCAGGACTTCATCGCGCAGTTCAGGGCTTAACCGCTGCCTCCTCCATCTATTCCTCAGCGCAATGGCAACGGCTTTTTTGGCATTATGCTGCCCTATAATAAACTTGTCAAGCTCCTCGACAATCCGTCTTGGTGTCAGCCCTTCAAGTGAGGGCTTTCCCTCTGTGTGAGGGCTTTTTTTCTCTGTCATATCGTCAATCTTTTCCAGTGTTTTCATTTAATAACTCCTCAATTATTATTCGTTCATTTGTGTAAATGCATATATCGGCTGCAATCTTCATGGCCTTCCCAACTATCTCTCCGGCTTCAAGTGATGTATTTTCATAAAGGGCCTTTGCCGCTGCCTGGGCAAAAGGTCCGCCTGAGCCAATGGCGGCAATACCCTCCTCCGGCTCAATTACGTCACCTGTGCCGGATATGATGAATGTATGTTCCGTATCCGCAACAATAAGTAGGGCTTCAAGCCTCCTGAGTATCTTGTCGGTCCTCCAGTCCTTGGCAAGCTCTACAGAGGCCCTGGTGATGTTGCCCCTGAAGGATTCAAGTTTTCCTTCAAACTTTTCAAAGAGTGTAAAGGCATCGGCAGTAGCACCTGCAAAACCTGTGAGTACTCTATCCTGATACATCTTCCTCGTCTTGCGCGCATTGTGTTTCAGGACTGTATTGCCCATTGTCACCTGGCCATCAGCTCCAATGGCAACTTTTCCGTTTTTCCTGACGCATAATATGGTTGTGCTTTTTATCATTGCGAGTCTCCTTGTCCTGTCCGGTTAGTATCTGTCCATAAACTCAATATGGCGTTTCACTCATTCTCCGGCCATTTGAATCACTGAACCCTGTATATTCAGATAAAGCATAATTCCATATTATAGCAAAGATACTTTATTTTTCTCCTTTTCTCTTTTTTGCCAGGGGATGGGCATTATCATAGACATCCATGAGGTGCGTGATATCCAGATGGGTGTACACCTGCGTGGAGGAGAGAGAGCTATGTCCGAGGAGCTCCTGAATAACCCTCAGATCAGCTCCGCTCTGCAGGAGATGCGTGGCAAAGGTATGCCTGAGTGTATGAGGCCCTATCTTGCCGCCAAGCCCTGTCTCTCTTGAATATTTCACCACTATCCTTCTGATGCTCCTGTCCGTCAGGCGGGAACCCTTCCTGTTCAGAAAGACGGACTGGGTCTCCTTTTTCATCAGAGACCTCTCTATCATATATACCTTTAACGACTCGATTGCCTTGTTTCCCACAGGTACTATCCTCTCTTTTTTCCTCTTGCCCCTGACCTTTAGCAGACCCTCCCTCATGTTGAGGTCTTCCATATCAATGCCGGCCAGCTCACTGACCCGTAATCCGCTGGAATAGAGGAGTTCAAGGATTGCCCTGTCCCGGGCCTTCTGAAATCCTATGCCTTCAGGTTTTTCAATAATCGAGAAAGTTTCATCAACCGAAAGAAATCTTGGTAACCTCTTCTGTTGTTTCGGGTTTGGCACCAGGCGGGCCGGGTTTGAGCTTATATGGCCCTCTCTGTGGAGAAACCTGAAGAATGACCGTAATGTGGCAAGCTGCCTGCTTACTGTAGACCTTTCCCTGCCGTCCTTCAGGCGGTGGGCAATAAACCCCCTTATATCACTCAACTCTATATCCGCAGGAGGTTTTTTTACAAGGGCAAAGAATTCCTGAAGGTCCTTTCTGTAAGCCCTGAGGGTGTGAGTGGACGCACCCTTTTCAAGCTCCATAAACCTCAGAAACTCCCTCATGTATTCATTCATTCATTCAACCGCCCTTATATATTCACTCCATGCTGCCAGTGCCTTTTCTGCTATATATGCACGCCGCTTTTTCTTGTCTTTGATCCTGATATCAGGTGCGGGAAGGAGCCCGAAGTTAATGTTGCTTGGCTGAAAGCCCTCAGAAGGAGATGTTGTAATATAACGAATCAGTGATCCATGTGCTGATTCCACGGGAGGTGAGATAAAGCTCATACCTTTCAGCCTCCTTGCAGCGTTTATCCCGGCAAGAACCCCCATGGCCGTGGATTCAATATAACCCTCGACCCCTGAAAGCTGACCCGCAATATACGTCTCGGGGCTTACCTTGAGAGTGAGGTTGGGGTTCAGAAACATGGGACCATTGATAAAGGTGTTCCTGTGGATGCTTCCATAGCGCATAAAGTGCGCATTTTCAAGCCCGGGTATGAGTTTAAAAACCCTTTTCTGCTCCGGCCATTTAAGGCGTGTCTGAAACCCTACCATATTATATGCTGATGCGTCCCTGTTTTCAATCCTCAACTGGACTACTGCGTACGGCACATTTCCTGTGCGGGGATCCGTCAGTCCAACGGGTTTCATGGGACCGAAGCGCAGGGTGTCCTTCCCCCTTCCTGCCATCACCTCAACAGGCATGCAACCTTCAAATACCCTTTCATCTTCAAATGCCCTCGGGGTTACCATGTCAGCCTCTAAAAGTGCATTATAAAACCTCTCATACTCATCCCTGTCCATTGGACAGTTCAGATAGTCAGGCTCTCCCTTTCCGTACCGTGAGGCCCGGAAAACCCTGAAATAGTCAATGCTGTCTGCCTCTACAATCGGGGCGATAGCATCGTAGAAATAGAGGTAATCACCCCCGAGCAGTCTCCTCAGAGAGTCAGACAGCGCATCTGAAGTCAGAGGCCCGGTTGCAACAATACAAGGCCCTGCGGGAATCTCTGCAACCTCTTCCCTTGTTACTTCTATCAGGGGGTGTGTCAATAACCTCTGTGTTATGTGTTCGGCAAAGAGCCTTCTATCAACGGCAAGGGCGGAACCGGCGGGTACGCTGCACCCTGCAGCAGCCTCCATTATCAGGGAGCCGGCCGTCCAGAGCTCATCCTTCAGGAGTCCTGCCGAGGTAAGGGGCTCCTTTGACCTGAGGGAGTTTGAACAGACGAGCTCTCCCAGGAGGTCCGTCTTGTGCGCCCCTGTTGTCTTGTCCGGCCTCATCTCGTATAACCTTACAGCAATCCCTCTACGGGCTGCCTGCCAGGCTGCCTCACTGCCGGAAAGTCCTCCACCTATGATTGTAAGTGTTTTCATGGTATCAAAAAAAAACTTTAATAACAGACGTCTGGATATCAATTGTACGGGACAAAAGATTTCTTGTGTTGTTATAATAAAACATGTCAGTGCTTGAAATAAAGAAATACCCGGCCCCGGTATTAAAAAAGAAGGCCCTTTCTGTAGAGAATATAAACGGGGAATTGCAGGAACTTATTGACGATATGATAGATACCATGCATGATGCCCCCGGCATTGGCCTGGCTGCACCCCAGGTTGGTGAGTCCAGGAGGGTTATAGTTGTGCATGTAAATCTGAAGGAGGAAGCACACCCGCTGATAGTCCTTATAAATCCTGAAATAGTTCAGGTTGACGGCAAGGTCGTTTCAGAGGAAGGCTGTCTGAGTGTTCCGGGTTATGTGTCAAATATTGAGAGGGCCGGGCTGGTGCTTGTAAGGGGTCTTGACAGGGAAGGCAGACCAGTGGAGGTTGAGGCGGAAGATTTGCTGGCAAGGGCGCTTCAGCATGAGATAGACCATCTTGACGGGATTCTTTTTGTTGACAGGATGAGCCCCATCAAGAGGGAATTTTTCAGGAAACGCTATCTTAGAAAGATGAAGAAGACAGCCTGAATTATTCCTGTAGAGGAAAATCTATCCGCAGATTTCACAGATTACGCAGATATTAAAACTCAGAAAAGAACCATCCTCTGAGATTTGTCATTAGAAGCCTGTTATTTATTGTCATTCTTGCAATCTGTGTAATCTGTGAAATTTGCGGATTAAAATAGTCAAACAAACAATGTGGATTAAATAAATTGAACCCGGTATGGCGATAATCTTCTTTGGCACTCCATTATTTGCAGTTCCTGCACTTGAAAAGCTGATATCTTCAGGGGAAGATGTTGTGCTCGTTGTGACACAGCCTGACAGGGTTGGCGGGAGAGGTCACAGGATTATCCCTCCTCCGGTAAAGATCGTAGCTGAGAGGGAAGGGCTTGCAGTTGCTCAGCCTGAGAGCGTAAGATCCGAGGAGTTCATAAGCAGGTTAAAGGCTCTGAATCCGGAGTTTATTGTAGTGGTGGCTTACGGCAGGATACTTCCGAAAGGTGTGCTTCAGATTCCCCTGAGAGGCTGCATCAATGTCCATGCCTCGTTATTGCCCGGATACAGGGGGGCAGCGCCGATCCAGTGGGCTATTATCAGCGGAGACAAAAAGACCGGTATTACTACAATGTTGATGGATGAAGGGCTTGACACAGGGGATATACTCCTTCAGAGAGAGGTGGATATAAGGGAAGAGGACAATGCCCGGACACTCTCGGAAAGACTCTCTGTAGTGGGAGCAGAACTCCTTGTTGAAACACTGAGTGGATTGCGGGCCGGCAAGCTAAAGCCCCGTCCACAGCAAGGCGAACCGGGTTATGCGCCGATTCTGAAGAAAAATGACGGACTGATTGACTGGTCATTATCAGCCAGGATGATCTTTAACAGGGTAAGGGGTCTCTATCCATGGCCGTGTGCATATACGTATTACAGAAAAAAAATGCTTAAACTGCTTAAGGTAGAGGCAATAGAGGGACACGGACAACCGGGAGAGGTTGTTCATAAGGGTAGGGGGGATTTGATAGTTGCTACCCCTGAGGGCCTTATAAAAATACTCGAGGTTCAGATGGAAGGCAAAAAACCCATGGGTATAAAAGCCTTTCTGCAGGGCACTGGAAGAGATATCAGAAAGGGAGACAGGTTTGGCGGGCTACAGGATAATTAGAGGTTTTGTACTCAAAGTGCTTTATCCCATCTTTATGTTGCTGTCTGCGTTCAGGAAGGACAAAAAGGAAGCCCTGCAGCGGCTGATTATCAATATGAACAACAGCCTTGTAATCAGGGAACGGCACAAGACAAAGAAGATACTTCTGCTCCTTCCTCATTGCATCCAGGTAGACAAGTGCGAGATCAGACTGACCCATAACATATATAACTGCAAGAGATGCGGAAAGTGTGAAATTAAAGACCTTATTGAGCTGGCTGATGATTTCGGACTGACCCTCTTTGTTGCTACTGGTGGAACACTTGCAAGGAGGATCGTAATGGATGCAAAGCCGGAGGCAATAGTTGCCGTTGCCTGTGAGAGAGAC
Organism: bacterium; assembly: GCA_036244995.1. Lineage (GTDB taxonomy): Bacteria > Nitrospirota > Thermodesulfovibrionia > Thermodesulfovibrionales > JdFR-85 > BMS3Bbin07. The sequence continues at coordinate 8,890 of BTTF01000066.1, forward strand.
CTTTCGAGCGGCATTGTTGATACCTACCCAATGCCTGTGCTTGCAATCTCAAACGAGAGACCTTTTGGTCCCTGTTATAATACACAGGTGAGCATTGAAAAGGTTATAGATGCCATAAAGACTTTCTGCTCATAAGCCTGGTTGTGATATAATTCAGGCAATGAAGAGTTGAAGGGCTGGAGTATTTGATCCTTTAGGAGGTGGAGATGGAAGCAACAATAAAATACGTTGATGGACTCAGATTTGTTGCAGAGGGCCTTACAGGGCACTCTGTTGTTATGGATGGCGATCCCCGGTTTGGTGGCGAGGATTCCGCCCCAAGACCGACAGAGTTTGTCCTTATGGGGCTTGGTGGTTGCACGGGCATGGATGTTATTTCTATTCTCAGGAAAAAGAGGCAGGAAGTTACAGGATTTGAGATAGAGGTCCAGGGCAAAAGGGCGGATGCACATCCGAAAAAGTTTACGGATATAAATCTGCATTACACTGTGCGGGGTAAAAATATCTCTGAGGATGCAGTTAAAAAGGCTGTAGATTTATCCATGGAGAGGTATTGTTCGGTAAAGGCAACACTTGAAGGTGTGGCAAGGATTACATATTCCTACAAGGTGATACAGGAGTAGAGATTCCGAATCAGAGTATGTTTTTTTACCTCGGTAAACGTATAACAGAGATATTTATCACGCTGATAGGGATAACCCTCCTGTCATTCTTTATAATTCACCTTGCGCCGGGTAAGCCTACAGATGTGTTGACCGACCTGAATCCCAAGATAACACCTGAGGCAAGGGAGCGGCTTGAGAAGTACTATGGCCTTGACAAGCCCATAATCGTACAATATTTTTTATGGGCAAAGAGGGTTGTAAAGCTGGACTTTGGAGATTCCTTCTCCACTGACAGACGCCCGGTATGGGAAAAGATAAAGGAACGGATTCCTGTTACCATATCCATAAACCTTCTCAGTATGCTGCTGATATTCATGATAGCCATACCTGTCGGCATCTCTTCGGCAACGCATCAGTACTCGCTGTATGACAAGATAACTACGGTGGGTGTCTTTCTTGGATTTGCAATGCCGGCTTTCTGGCTTGGCATACTGCTGATGATGCTCTTCGGGGTATATCTGCAATGGCTGCCCATATCCGGCCTTAAGTCCATGAACTACGAAACCCTTTCTGCCGGAGGCAAGGTTCTTGATCTTGCAAAACACCTTGCCCTGCCGGTTTTTGTATCTGCGTTAGGCGGTATTGCCGGGATATCCAGATACATGCGCAGCAGTATGCTTGAGGTTATCAGGCAGGACTACATTATTACGGCAAGGGCAAAGGGGTTGCCGGAAAGCAAGGTTATCTACAGACACGCCTTAAGAAACGCACTTCTTCCCATCATTACCCTGCTCGGTTTATCTGTCCCGGGATTGATAGGAGGGAGCGTAATATTTGAACAGATATTCAGTATTCCGGGTATGGGCCAGCTGTTCTGGATGTCGGTAATGCAGAGGGATTATCCTCTGATAATGGGACTTCTCACCATTGGTGCCATTCTTACACTGATCGGCAACATGCTTGCCGACCTCTGTTATGCGGTAGTTGATCCAAGGATAAGGAGGAGATAGGAATTGAGCGGTATCTTCTATGAGAGGTTCGGTCATAATAAACTGGCCGTGGCAGGTAGTGTGCTTGTGGCCCTGCTGTTTTTTACGGCACTGCTTGCACCTGTAATCTCCCCCTATAAACCGGATTATATTGACAGATACCACGTTCTTGAACCACCGGGCAGGCTTCATCCACTCGGCACTGACGATATAGGAAGGGATGTGATGAGCAGGATGATTTATGGTTCAAGGGTTTCATTGTCAGTCGGTTTTGTGGCTGTGGGTATTGCAACATTTATTGGAATGATAATGGGCGCAGTTGCCGGTTACTATGGGGGCATAGCGGACAGATTAATCATGAGGTTTGTGGATGTGATGCTGTCAATACCGTCATTTTTCTTCATTCTTGCCGTGATAGCCTTTGTTGGTCCCAGCATATGGAATATTATGATCATCATAGGGATAACCTCATGGATGGGGGTGGCCAGGCTTGTAAGGGCGGAGTTTCTTACCCTGAAGTCAAGGGAGTACATCCTTGCTGCAAGGGCGATAGGTGCATCGGACATGAGAATAATACTCAGGCATATGCTGCCAAACAGTCTTGCCCCGGTAATAATATCGGCAGTGCTTGGTGTTGCATCGGCAGTGCTCCTTGAGTCATCATTGAGTTTTCTCGGCCTCGGAGTTCAGCCGCCAATGCCGAGCTGGGGAAACATTCTTACAGCCGGCAAGGCCAATATCGAGATTGCATGGTGGCTTTCCGTCTTCCCCGGGGTGGCCATACTGATTACAGTGCTTTCCTATAACCTCCTTGGTGAGGGATTGAGAGATGCCCTGGATCCAAGGTTGTGGGAAAGACGATGAGCAATAAACTCCTTCTCTTTGATATTGACGAAACCCTGATCAATACGGGACAGGGTCTTTCTCAATCTCCTTGGCATCAGGGTGGCCGGCAAAACCAGATAGTCAGGGAATGCATGCGGGTCCACGGGATACCCGACAGTATTGGTGAGATAGATAAGGTGTTACAAAGCAGCAAGTGAACGGCTAACATAACGGAAAAGGATTC
>BTTF01000067.1:0-11434 GCA_036244995.1 bacterium
TCTATCCTTCCTCATGGTGGCGTTCTCCTTTCTTTCAATTAGATTTTCTAATTGTTTTCCTATGAAAGGATACGCCACCTTTAACCTCTTTTTCCACACCTTTTTATTGTACCCCCTTTTGGGCTTTAGATTCCATAGTTTTTATCTCACTTATTATATCAATTATATCAACTAATGGGTATTCCCGCTAAAATTTATTATACGAATTTTCGGTTCCACCGTTTAATTATTAAAGTATAGCATATCTGAAAAATCTCTCAAGATAAAAGTCATATAAAATCAATAGTTGCTTACTCGCAGTACGTCGTATATGGCATTATTGTCCAATTCAATCAACAAGCTGTTTTCTTGCAGTTTAAAAAAGGGGTAGCCATTAATAAGATATGACATCAGATTTTTGAAAAATCCCCCTCCCCTTTTCCCAAGAGAGGGGTTTTATTCTGAATCCCGAATCAAGACAAGGAACACACCCCTTAATCCCCTCTTGATAGAGGGGAAAATCCCTGACCTCCCTGGACGGGAATGGAGGGGGTATCCTATTAACCCGGCAATTATTCAGAGAGACATGTTCGTCTGCAATATCAAACAGTTAACCAGATGAAAACCCGCTCCTTACACACCCCCTGCCCCCTCTTTTTAGAGGGGAGAGTTCTTGCTTCTTGCTTCCTGCTTTCCCCTCTATCAAGAGGGGATTAAGGGGTGTGTTCCTTTTTAAAACTCTATTTTTATTTGCCGGTTTAATAATATCCCCCTGTCAGGCTGAACCTGATTCGGGATTGTGATCAATTTGACCCTCTGTTTAATTTTATGAGATAATGACAGGATGAAAAAAAGGTTGTTGTTATTACTTATATCACTCACACTTGTCTCCTGTGTCACTCCTGTGGTAATAAAAAAGCCAGCTACCGGGACAGTGGTTGAAACAGTCAAAATCAAAGAGGCTGCAATCCCTTCAATAGCCAATGAGGAATCTTCCCTCAACTATATCCTCGGCTATCAGGCCGAAATGGAAGGCAGATGGGCTGAAGCACTCAAATACTACGAAGAGGCATCAAAACTCGACCCTGTCTCTCCATACCTGAAGGTACAGACTGGACGCATCCTGCTCAGGACCGGCAAGGTAAAGACTGCAACAGAAAAGATAGAAGAGGTAATAAAAGCCTATCCTGATTATCTGCCCGCCCTCAGACTTCTTGGAGAGCTCTATAATGGTCAGAAAAAAACAGCCGATGCCATCAGGATATACGAAAAGATAGCCAGGATTGACCCAAATGACGTTGAGGCGCAGCTCCTCTTAGGTGTACTCTACGCCTCTGAAAAGAAGTATTCAGAATCCACCGAAGTCCTCGAAAAACTTCTAAAAAACAGACCCGATAATCTGATGGCTCTCTATTATCTCGGATCGGTCTATTTTGATATGAAGGATATGGAAAACGCAGAGACGTATTTTCAAAAATCCCTTGAATTGAAACCTGACTTTGACGCTGCCCTCTACAGGCTCGGCCTCATCAGTGAGGTCAAGGGTAAAAACGATGAAGCAATAAAGTACTATAAAAAGGCCTCGGAAATTAATCCGTTTAATTTTCAGGCCAGGGAAAGACTCTCAAGGTTATACATAAAGGAAAACAAACTGCAGGAAGCCATTGATGAGCTTAAAAAGATAAACAGCCAGTTTCCAAAAAACACAGAGATACATAAAAGGCTCGGGCTCCTGTACTTTGACAATAAAGAGTATGAAAAGGCAATTGATCAATTCAGGCTTGTGATAGAGGCAAAACCTGATGACCTTGCAGTAAGGTATTATCTCTCCCTTGCCCTCGGAACACTCAAGAAATACGATATGGCCATAGATGAACTTAAGGCGATACTCTCCTTAGACCCGAAAAACATTCAGGCATTCCTGAATCTTGCCTACATCTATTCAGACTCCGGACGATACAAGGATGCAATAAAAACATACGATAAGTTAATAGCCATTGATGCCAAACCTGAATATTATATTTACAAGGCATCAAACCTGCTGAAACTCAACAAGACCAAAGCCGCTGAAAAGACGCTTAACGAGGCGATTGAAAGGTTTGGAGAGAATGACGAACTCTACTTTAATCTTGCAGTTGTCTACGAAAAAGAGAAGAGATTTGATGATATGGTTAAATTTCTCAAAAAAACCTTAAGCCTCAATCCCGACCATGCTGATGCGCTTAATTTCCTCGGGTACAGTTATGCTGATAAAGGGATTAAACTCAATGAGGCATTATCACTAACACAAAAGGCCCTCTCTCTTATGCCGGATAACGGCTACATTATTGATAGCCTCGGCTGGGTTTATTACAAACTCGGCAGATACGAAGACTCACTGAAAGAACTCAGAAAGGCTGTCAAGGCAGTAAAGGATGATCCTTTGGTTTACGAACACCTGGGTGATGTGCTTGCAGCCACAGGGAATAAAAAAGAGGCCCTCGATGCATACAGAAAGGCCATCCAATACTCTGAAAAAGAAGAAGGCCTTAAAGAGCGTGTAGAAAAAAAGCTGGAACAATTATCCAAATAATCAAATATTAACCAGGATTCAGAGATAAAAGATCGTCAGGTAACGTTAAGGAGAGATATGATAAACCCTTCACTCATTCTCGTCCCGACATCCGGCTGGGACTCCGAGGAAATTATCACGACTCACCATCCGGGTGACTCAAAAGTGATAATTTGAAACCGTTCAGGGTCCATCATATCACTCCTTTTCATTGACGTATGTTCTTTATCGCTGGATTTGAATAACTATTAACCAACAATCCTGCTAATGATATCTCTACAATCACCTGCAAAGATAAACTGGTTTCTTAAGGTCCTCGGCAAAAGAGCAGACGGTTACCACAACATCTATTCCGTTATGCAGAGGATTGCCCTGAGTGACTCGCTCTCTTTCGAGGAGACAGAAGGAGAGATAGTGATAGAGTCCGACCTTGAGATTGCAATGGAGGAGAACCTTGTTTACAAGGCCGCTGCTCTTATGAAGAAACACTCATCCTGTTCTTCAGGTGTCAGGATAAAACTTGTTAAAAAGATTCCGCTCCAGGCAGGACTCGGCGGCGGCAGCAGTAATGCAGCCACCACACTTTCCGCATTGAACAGACTGTGGAAGGCAGATATTAACCACAGAACGCTGACAGAGCTGGGCGCACGTTTGGGCTCTGACGTGCCTTTTTTCCTGAACAGCCCCATGGCTGTTGTTGAAGGCAGGGGAGAGGTGATTACACCTCTGGAGACTTCAACCAAGGAGATTGCCCTGCTTATTGTAAAACCCGAACACGGTATATCCACTGCCCTTGCCTATGAGGAAGTAGCAGCGTATTCTGAAGTGGACAGGTCCCAACAGACCCTGCTTGTTGAGATACTCAGGAACGGCCCGATTGGCAGACTGCCTGAAGTTCTCTGCAATGACTTTGAAGAGCCGGTATACAGGCTGTATCCTGAACTCGGAAATGTCAGGGACAGGCTATTGAACCAGGGGGCAATTGCTGCCTTGCTGTGCGGCAGCGGCTCCAGCATTTTCGGAGTCTTTGCCAACAGGGCGGGCGCAGAAGAGGCGTCGAGGTCTTTTGAAGACCTCCGGCATGTTGTAACGGAAACGGTCTCTCACAAATGACCAATACATTCACTATGTTCAACTTAAAGACCAACGGCCGCAGAACAGGAAGGATGGGAAAGGCCGACTGGGAAATCCTCAGGGAAGTCCTTCCACGCTTTGAAATCAAATCAAACGGGTTTATCGACCCTGCTGAAATCTTCGGCAGGCAGGCGCCACTTTATATTGAAATAGGGTTTGGCAACGGAGATTTTCTTTTTGAAAAGACGATCAGCACTCCTGATGCAGATTTTATCGGGATCGATCTCTATATAACAGGCGCAGCCAAATTACTGAAAAAATTCGTCCAGCACAAAAACACCTCTGACGGCCCTTACCTGAAAAACCTCCGTATATTTGTAGATGACTCACGAAAAGTCCTTGAGAGACACATTCTTGATGAAAGCATAGACGGGATTTATATACTCTTTCCCGACCCGTGGCCAAAAAAACGGCACAACAAGAGGAGACTCGTCAAGCCCGGATTTTCACGGCTTATTTATTCAAAACTGAAAAAAGGCGGATTTGTCGTAACAGCCACAGACCATCACGACTATGCAGAAGGAATCGCGGAATCTTTCAGTACCGGCTTTCAGCCGTCAAAAACAGATATGTCCGATATCACAAAAACAAAATACGCCGGAAGGGCGATAGCTGAAGGGAGAAAACTCCACGTCTCTTCGTTCAGGAAGGTTTTTTAGCGCCTTCGGGATTTCACTTTTCAAGTATATATCCGACCACATCCATCAGGTTGTTAAAAACCCTGTCAGCATAGTCTGAGCTTGAGTCCTTGCCGGTTCTTACAAGTATTGCCTCTGCCCCGATATTTCTTGCCAGCTCCATATCCGTACCCTTGTCACCAACAACTATCGAGGACCTCAGATCAATATTAAAATCACTCCTTGCCCTGAGCGCCATGCCGGGAGACGGCTTTCTGCAGGCACAGTTGTCATCAGGATGATGCGGGCAATAATAAAAGGCATCAAAACCGTATCTTTCAAGGAAGATACCGTTAACCCTTTCGGCAAACTCCCTTGCAACTATTCCCCTTGCAATCCCTGACTGGTTACTCACTCCTATCAATAAAAAACCTTTATCTTTCAGCTTGGTAAGGGTCTTTACATCAGGGAACACTTTAAGGTCATCCATCCTGTTGAGATAATCTGCATCATGGCAGAGGATGCCGTCTCTGTCAAAAAAGACCGCCTGTTTTGCCGGTATAATCTGCAAAAGTGCATCAAAAACCTCATCAGGTGTAATCTGCCTTAAACAGGGGACATCACCTCTGGGGCATTTCCTCTCAAAACAGGGAGAACACTCCAGGTCTGTTTTGAGCACAACATCCTTAAGGCCAAACTCTATCTCTGTGTCAAAACCCTTATCTTCGGGACGTACGCATGATGGAGGGCCTGTCAGGGCAGGGTCGGTGGAACCGAATATCGTCACAAGCGGGGCACCGACTGCGTAAGCCAGATGCATAGGGCCCGAGTCATTTGAGACAACTGCGTCTGCCTGCGAGAGTATGGCCATAAGGTCTCTGAGAGATGTAATTCCGGCAAGGTTCATGATCCGGTCTTCAACAGTCAGGTCCTGATCTATCATACCCGTTATTTTATCAGCCATACCTCTTTCAGCCTCAGAGCCTGTTAATACAACACTTCCGCCAAGCCTCCTGATTATCATCCCGGAAAGGGCTGCATAGCTCTCCTCCGGCCATCTCTTTGCCGAACCATAGGTGGCCCCTGGATTTAATATGATAACGGGTCTGCACAAGCCTTCCAGCACCTCTGTTGCCTTTATTCGTTCACGAGCATCCAGGTATATCCATGGATGCTTGTACACGGCCTTAAGGCCGGCCTCCCTCAGAAGGTTCAGGTAGTAGAGGACGTGGTGGAGACGTTTTGTCTCTGCTGTTACCGGAACGCCCCTGCTTAATAAAAAACCCCTTCCGTCACGGTTATAACCGATTCTTTCCGGTATACCTGAGAGATAGGCGAGTATGGCGGCATCAAAGGCATTCTGAAAGAGGAATGCAGAGTCATAACCACCTTTTCTTAAATCCCCGGAGGCTGACAGTTTTCCTATAACGCCGGTATATTCAGTTTTATATTCAACAAACCTGTCTATATTCGGGTCCTTTCCGAATACAGGGGCGATCCACCTCTTTCCCATGAGATGAATCTCTGAATCACGATATTCAGACCTCAGAGCTCTGAACGACGGCAGTGTCATCACAGCATCGCCTATCCAGTTTACACCTCTGACAAGTATCTTTTTTCTATCAAGCACTGGAACTCCTTAATCCCTTACTCTGTTTTCTCCGATGCTTCTGCGGGTAATAAACCACAGAGACACAGAGTCACCGGGAAAAACAAAATATTTTCAATTTGGTATTGGAAAGACGAAACTCTTCACTTTCCTGAAGAGCCTTCCCCGTAAATATGAACATCCCTCTGGGGAAACGGTATTCTTATCCCCGTTTCCCTGAATTTCCGGTATATGGAGCTGTTTATCTCGTGAATTGTCAGCCCCCGCACAGCGGGCTCCCTGGCCCAGCACAGGAGCTCAAATCTCAGAGATGAATCCCCGAATTCCCTGAACCTTACCCTCGGGGCCGGAGAATCAAGAACGTTTTTATTCTCAAGGGAAATATCGAGCAGTGTTTTCTCCACAAGGTCAATATCACTTCCGTAGGCCACTGTAACCGGTATCCTCACTCTGAATCTCGGCACCGGCGCACTTTCATTGATAATCTTTGTATTTGCAACGATTGCATTCGGGATGGCTATCAATATATCATCTCTTGTCTTGATCCTTGTGCTTCTCAGCCCTATGGCTACAACCTCCCCCCGTTCCCCCCCATCGAGCACAATGTAATCCCCGATCTTGAAAGGCTTGTCTATGAAGACACTGACACCCCCGATAAAGTTGGCTATCGTATCCTTTGCTGCAAGGGCCACGGCAGCCCCGGCAATCCCTGCTGAGGCGATAACAGGGGTAATGTTTATCTTCCAGTAAGAGAGAATTACAGTCAGGGAGGCAATCATTATGGCAATCTTGGCGATATTTTCAACCAGCGGAATGATATCCCTGCCCAGCCCGGTCACATCGGATACCCTGTTGATGGTATGTTTAACTATCAGCCTGCTTATTCTTATTATGGTTATAGTCCAGATAAGAGTAATTACTGTATAAAGCAAGCCGTTCGAATAATATATAATCTTTTGAGGTGGATTCAGGTATAAAACGGCATTAATCAGGCCGATCAGGATTATGGTCAGGAATATCGGATAATGGATAAGGTCTATTATTATGTCGTCAATCTCTGTTTTCGTGAAACTTGAAAAACGGCGCAGAACCTTGTCCACAAATAAGTCGGCAATCTTTGCAACGACCACAAAGGCCAGAACAGAGATTGCAGCATTAATATAGGGAGAGGATGATATATTGAGGGATTCAACAAGTCCTGTCATGTCCTTTATTGTATTATTTTTTATACCAAAAATAAAAATATGGTTGACACTGCATCAATCACTTTTTCACTTGACTTTAATGCTCTTAACCATGTATAAAAAAGAAACCTGTTGTTATCAGGTGTTAGTATCTTAAAAGGAGGCTTTTGTCGTATGTCTTTTGAAGGAAAGGTTAAGTGGTTCAATGAGACCAAAGGCTACGGGTTCATCCAGAAGGATGATGGGGAAGACGTCTTTGTTCATTACTCCTCTATTCAGGGGGATGGATTCAAGACTCTCGCAGAAGGCCAGCGGGTATCCTTTGACGTTGTTGAAGGCGAAAGAGGTCCCAAGGCTACAAACGTTGTCAGGTTAGACTGACCCTAATGGAGGTGCCTGCAGGAACTGCAGGCACCCTTAAATACCCACCTGCCATGTTTTAAAACAGCAGGGCAAGCCCGCAATGTCTACCGGTATTGTAACCTAACCAATTTTAACTATTACCATGAGACTTCCAGAATGGATAAAGACCGAAAACATCATTGGTGAACATAAAACAAAAAAGGTTCTCCGGTCCCATGGTGTTTCCACTGTCTGTGAAGAGGCCCGATGCCCGAACAAGGGACTCTGCTTCTCGAAACCTACCGCCACTTTCATGATACTTGGAGACTCCTGCACAAGAAACTGCGGTTTCTGCTCAGTTGACTCTTCCCCCCCTGCCCTGCCGGACCCACTGGAACCCGAAAAGGTCGCACTGGCCTCAAAGGAGATGGAATTGCGGTATGTGGTTATAACCTCTGTTACCCGTGATGATCTGCCTGACGGAGGCGCCGGTCAGTTTGCAGAGACAATAAAGATGGTGAGACAACACCTCCCGAAGGCCAGGATAGAGGTTCTTACACCTGATTTTCTTGGAAACAGGGGAGCACTGAAGATTGTGCTTGATGCCGGGCCAGATGTATTCAATCACAATATCGAGACCATACCGCGACTTTACTCCCAGGTGAGGCCACAGGCAGTTTACAGGAGGTCCCTTGAGGTGCTGACAGCAGCAAGGGAGATTGCCCCTTCTATACCAGCCAAGTCAGGCCTGATGGTTGGGTTCGGAGAGACATTTGATGAGGTGGTCTCTGTGATGAGGGACCTTAGGGCCGCTGGATGCAGGATACTGACGATCGGACAGTATCTGAGGCCTGGAAGGCAGAACCTGCCTGTTGTCGAGTATATCCATCCCGAGGTATTTGACAGATACAGGGAGACTGCCCTTGATCTCGGGTTCAGCTTTGTCGCCTCAGGTCCGCTCGTCAGGAGTTCAATGAACGCCGAGGAGATGTATTCCGCCCGAGAGGATGGTGCTTGACATCCGGTATCGATGGTGTTACTGTATTACATATAACGCATCAATGGAGGAAGATATGGAGGCGGTTAAAGTTTCTCCCAAATATCAGGTAGTTATTCCCGCGGAAATAAGAAAGTCCCTGGGAATCAGACCTGGCACAAAAGTTTATGTTTTACAGTACGAAAATCGTATTGAGTATATCCCGGTCAAGGATATGAAGAAAATGCGCGGATTTTTAAAAGGTATTGACACAAGGATTGAGAGAGAAAAAGACAGGGTATGAACCTGGTAGATTCATGCGGATGGCTTGAATACTTTGCCGATGCCCCTAATGCTGATTTTTTTGCAAAACCCATTATAGACACAGAAAATCTTCTCGTACCTTCCTTATGTATTTTAGAGGTATTTAAAAGTATTCTAAGGCAAAGAGGTGAAGATGCAGCGCTACAGGCTGTGGCTCTGATGGAACAAGGGATAACACTGAACCTTGATACATCCATTGCATTAAGCGCCGCTAAACTTGGCTTAGAATGCAAGCTCCCATTAGCAGACAGCATAATATTAGCGACAGCTAAAGCAAATGATGCCGTTATATGGACACAGGATGCTGATTTTAAAGATATTGAAGGCGTTAAATATATTACAAAGAAAACATGAGCAGGCCATGTGATAGACAGTTACATATCCATCCTCCCACTGACAGGTATCACAAACCTTTTCTTACTCGGCTTTCTCCGCCACCACACTGAAATTCCTGACCCCGGCAAGCCTTACCTCGTCAATAACCTTCATAAGCAGGCCGACACTTGCATTTCTGTCTGCCTTTATCCTCAGGGAATCCTTTTCCGTTCCCGTCATCCCTTCCCTCACAGCCTTCTGAAGCCCCGACAGGCTCACCTCCCTGTCCATAAAGAGAATCCTGCCCTCCCTGGTGATGATCACTGTCTTTATTGTTTCACGTTCTGTGGCGGCTGTCCTTGATTCAGGCAGCCTGATCTTTACTGCCGACTCCCGGACCAGGCTGGAGGTAAGCATGAAGAAGAGGAGCAGCAGGAAGACAACGTCCACTAAAGGCGCAATGTTCATGTGTGAATGGTTATACCTTTTCCGCTCAAACTCCATCCCTGCACCTCATAAAAAGGCTTATGGTTATCTCCTTCAGGAGAAAGGCTATATCGTCAGCCTGTTTTTCCAGGTAGTGATGTCCCACACTGATCGGAATGGCCACCAGGAGCCCGGCCGCAGTGGTGATAAGGGCCTCCCAGATGCCGCCGGCAAGCATGGACGGATTTACGCCTGTACTTGTTGCTATGACCATGAACGCCTTTATCATCCCGATAACCGTACCGGTGAGCCCCAGGAGAGGCGTAATCGTGGCAATCAGGCCAAGCCAGCTCAATCCCCGCTCCGCCTCCCTTACCTGTTTTGTGCCCACCACTGACAGCTCCTGCTCGTCACAGCCATCTTCCAGCCCCTCGATGATGGGCATCAGGATCAGGGGCCTGCTCTTCAGCACCTCGTTCAGTGGACGTTCGATTGACCTGAATATCCCCCTGTACTGAACTGTCTTGTTTATAATTATTGCAAGACCTGCAACAGAACACAGGAGTATCGGATACATCAGAAAGCCGCCTTTCAGGATAAAGTCAATCATTCAGCACCTCCATAAACAGAAACTATTCAAGCTATTCAAACTCAAATTTCACATACAATAGCGCCTCGGATTTTACCGGCATTCCATTCCTTACAGCCGGCCGAAAAGTCGAGAGCATGACCGCCCTGACCGCCTCACGGTCAAAACCGAAACCCGCCTTCTCCACAACCACCACGTCGAGCAGCCGGCCTGTCTCGTCAATGGCAAGTCTCAGCAGTACCCTCCCCTCTCTTCCCATCTTCCTTGCTATCCATGGATACTCGGGAAGCACCCTTTTGATAAACGCCGGGCCGTCTGCCGAGCCAAACTCCGTTATATCGGGTTTGCCGGAAACCTCACCCTGAAGTGAATCCTGAGCACTCACCGCAGAGGCCGGACCCTGCTCACTGTCCTCTGCCTGTGCTGATAACACGTTCTGAACCAAGGGTTTCTGATCCTCTTCAGGTTCTGCAACCGTCTGCTCTTCTATCTCCTCTTCTTTCTCAACAGGTTTGACGGCATCCGGTTCTTCAGCCTCCGAAGCCCTGTCAGGTTCCCTGCTTGCAGCCATGGTCTTTATTGCCTTTTTTGGCTGAACTATCTTTTCAGCCTTCTCCTCTATTCCGGGAGGTTTTGGTGTTTCCTTCTTTTCAACATGCTTTTTTGCCAATTTAGAGACTGCGGGCTTGCCGGAGTCTGCTGAGCTGACTTTGCCGTCAATTATGGAAACCTCGATATTACCGAAGCCCTGCTCCGAAAAGTGAGTAACTGTTGCAGACAACGGAATCGAGAGCAGAAGCATATGAATCAAGACGGATAATATCACACCGTAATTTCGCATCACTAACCTTCTATTTCCTTCACGATGCCCAACAATGAAAAGCCTCCAACAGCCTTCCAAATACTTCATTTCCTGCCCCCGCTCCACTTCTCCCTGAACCCCAGGGCAAAGGATCTGAAAATAAGGTCCAGGAAAACCGCTTTTTCGATTCCCTGAGACTCTCCGGAGAGGGCAGTCCTGTAATATTCCAGACGGTGGTATTTTCCGGAGAGCGCAGCAGCAATCTGTGCTCCATAGGTTGAAAGGATTTCAGGCACACAACTCTTCGGGAGTATACCCCACTGAACCTTGTCCCTGAGGTGAACTATCGCTGCAACTGCCGCTACTGTAAGCGGATCGTTGTTTATGGAATTGAAATTCCTGCGGTAAAGTTCAGCCTCCTTTTCTGAAAGATAGCCGGTAATACCCGTACTCATGGCCTCCATGCTGAGTCCGAAACGCTCCAGGTGAACACGGGCAAAGCATCGGGCCTCAGGAGTGAGTTTGTTTTGCAATGAAAGTGTCTTCTTTATTGCCTGAAGGACCGAGCGGCCGATCAGCTCACCAA
>BTTF01000068.1:0-11007 GCA_036244995.1 bacterium
TCTCTCTGAATAATTGCCGGGTTAATATATACCCCGCAGCCTCTCCATAAAAATACAGGTCTTCTCTGCGTCCCTGTGTCTCCGTGGTTTATTATGCTTTATTCATCTCCCATTAACAGGGATTTCAAGACCCGGTGAGTGCTGAAACGGCAGTGTAACGTATTATGATATAATTAAACGTTATATTCCATTAGTGAGAGGGACAAAAAGCGTTCAGTTCAGGTATAATTGAATGAAACAATTACAGGAAATGGTTTTTTTAAGGGGAAGTAATTTCAGAACAATCTTGTATCCAATTGTGGGTGGTCTTCTATTGGCCTATCTCTCAGCCTCTATTATAAATGTGTTCTACCACAAAAGCACTATCAGGACTGTAAGACAAGGCAGGACAAACCAAGTCTCTGAATTTACCCGTAGTATATCAACCAGCCGGATACTGAAGAAGAATATATTCGGACTGCAATATGAAGAACCCGCAGGGAATACAAACGGGAAAGTGGCCGTCAATGGTGGAGAGAGCATAAGAAAATACCAGCTTATCGGCACCGTACTGGGAAAGACACGGATGGCCTTGCTTACAAAAGACAAGGAATTAAAAATCCTCGTTGCCGGCCAGTCCCTTGGTAAATATATGCTAAAAAAGGTCTCTTTTGATTCCGTCCTGTTTGAAAATAAGGGCAACAAGATCATCCTGCGATTTCCAAAATCCAAAAAGACAAAGCCTTCAGGTACGAGACAGGCAATCTTCAGAGAGCAGATTCCAAATGTCAGGCCTCAAACATCAGATGTACAGACAGACACTGCAACAGACAGGATCACCATAAAGAGAAAAGAGGCCCTCTCCATGGCCCAGAATCTGAACAAAATCCTCACCACTGTACGCATATCTCCTTTTTATCAGAAGGATGAGTTCATTGGATATCAGCTAAGCATGCTCAGAAAAAATTCATTTCTGTATAAACTCGGCCTCAGGCGTGGGGACATACTAAAGAGAATAAACGGTGAGGATGTCAGTTCTCCCCAAAAGGCGATTGAGCTGCTCTCCAGGATTCAGGACATTACAGCCGTGAATATCGACCTTATGAGGAAGGGAGAAAAAAAATCCCTCTTTATTAATATAGAGGATTGAGCCGGCTAACACCTGATAATACGAAAATTGCAACAGCTATTTATATATAAAAGGAGATTCCTAATGAAGAAATTTCTGAATCCTAAATTGAAAAGTCTGTTTCTGCTTGTTTTCTGCCTCCTCCTCTTCCAGGCTGCTCCTCTGAAGGCAGAGGTCGGAATGAATTTTCAGGAGGTCTCTTTACAGGATTTTGTTGATTTTGTCTCGGAATATACAGGATCCAATATTATCTATGACGCGAGGGATTTAAAAGGGACTGTCACCGTAAAGGCAAAAAAGGAATTTACAAAAGCGGACATCATGAACATTCTGCATACTGTATTGAGTATTAACAACCTTGAAGCTGTTACGGAAAAGGATATTGTATATATCGTAAGGAGGGCCAAGGTATCAAAATTGCCTTACTCCTTTGAAGGCGAAGCCCCGCCCGGAGAAACCGGTGAGACTGGAAAAGCCAAGGAAAACCTGCTGATCAGTGTTTTTCAGATTGAAAATATAGATGCAAAACTGCTTTCGAAATTCTTCAATCTCACTAAATCAGATTATGGCAGGATTGAAACCATACCGACACTTAATGTCGTGGTGGTAAAGGACAAAAGCGTCAATGTCAAGAGGATGGCCCGGATGGTCAAGACTATAACTTCAATGGGAACGGGCGTCCGGATAGAGATTATCCCCCTGAAAAATACCTATGCCAGTGAATTTGTAAAGACCATCAAGATGTTCTTTGCAGAACTCGGCAGATCCTCTTATTCACGGATAAAACCGGTCTTCATGGCGGACAGGACATCAAACTCCATAATTGTTGCGGCCCTGCCCAAAGATATGGTCATTATAAAGCGGATAATCTCCAGCACGGATATCATGACGGATACGGGAACAAGCCCAAGGGTCTTCAAACTCAAGTATGCCATGGCTGAGGATGTGGCAAAAGTGCTGAACAAAATCCTTTCCGGCTCGATGTTGCAAAAGAATAAGTTAAAACCACGACAACAGTCCGGTCGCTCAGGAATGAAGGTAGCTGCCGACAAGGCCACCAATACCATATCAGTTGTAGGAGATCCGGAACTGTATGCCCAGGTGGAATCGATAATAGCAAAACTGGATGTTCCGAGGGACCAGATATTTGTTGAGGCATTAATCCTGGAAACCACCATCGAGGATGGATCCAAGTTCGGGGTGGAGTGGCTTGCAGGGGCAGGAAGCAAGAACTTCGTTGGTACCGGTACATTTTTAGACTCAAAAAATGTTATTGACCTTCAGAGCCCTGTTTTAGAGGGCAATCCTCCCAACCTTGGGGCCCTTCCCGGGGGTTTTGGTCTGGGGATTCTCGGCAATATCATAACGTACGAGGGCGTGAAGTTCCCCACCCTCAGTGCGCTGGCAAATGCAATAAGGACAGAGTCGGGGATTGACATACTTTCAAAACCACAACTCCTTACCCTGGACAATGAAGAGGCAGAGGTATTTGTGGGAGAAAACCGCCCTTTCCTGATCAGCGAAAAGTTTGATGCAAACAACAACCCGATCCAGACATTCGATTACAGGGACGTGGGTATCAAACTGAAAATCCTGCCCCATGTCATAGATGAGGATACGGTCTTGTTAAACGTAGAACAGGAAGTCAAAAAAGTGATATCAAGTGCTGTGGGTGTTGCCTCAGCCCCGATTACTCTTACAAGGAGCACAAAGACCACCATAAAACTGCACAACAACACAACGGTGGTAATAAGCGGTCTTATAAAGGATGACATGAGTACATCAGAGACAGGGGTGCCGCTTCTTTCTAAAATCCCGTTACTGGGCTGGCTTTTCCGCTCCAGGGACACTTCCAGGGAGAAGACAAACATGATGGTCTTCATCACAGCAACCATAATAAAGAGCAGGCAGGATATGGAAGATCTCACCCGGACAAAACGGAGTCTATTGAAAAGTACAGACAAAAAAGAGATTAAAGAAAAGATTAAGAAAGAGCCTGCAAAAGAGACAGAAAAAGAAAGAGTAAAAGAAGAAGGGGCCGGGAAAGAAGAATGAATACTTTGGCACCCGACCTTGACAGTCTGCCCAAAGAGGTCCTGGATCTTTATATGAGATTTCCCGACAGGTCGGACTTCCTGCCGCTTCAGGCCGACAACGGAAGGCTGACCTTTCTTGTAAGTTCGGAAGACGGAATCAGAAAGGCATCCTTTGTGTCTCTATGTTGCAAGTCCCGGGGAAGTTTCAGGTTTGTGCCGCAAAAAACACTCCTTGAGATTGCTGAAAAGTTTTCCTTTGTCTTTGAAGAAGATGCGGATCTGAATTCGGAAGGCGAGTCCATCTCTTCAGATGAGTACGATATCCTGAGCGGTGTCCACGACGATGCACCTGTGGTCAAGCTCATCAATCAAAGCATTATGAGCGCAATCAGACTCGGGGCCAGTGATATTCACGTAGAGGGAAGAGAGGCAAATCTTATCATCAGGTTCAGGGTGGACGGCAGACTGAAGACTGTGAAGACCATTGATAAAGGGCTTCTCGAACCCCTGATTGCCCGTATAAAGGTAATGGCGGATATGGATGTGGCAGAGACCCGCAGACCACAGGACGGCAGGATAAATATTCAGTTCGGCACCAGGATGATAGATATAAGGGTCTCGACAATACCGACTGCCAAGGGTGAAAAGGCGGTACTGAGGCTTCTGAGCAGGTCAGAGACAGCCCTCAAGCTTGAGCTGCTT
Source organism: bacterium (assembly GCA_036244995.1). Lineage (GTDB taxonomy): Bacteria > Nitrospirota > Thermodesulfovibrionia > Thermodesulfovibrionales > JdFR-85 > BMS3Bbin07. The sequence continues at coordinate 3,847 of BTTF01000068.1, forward strand.
GGCCTTGATGAATCACACGTTAAACTTCTCCAACGACTTCTCAAGTCTCCAAACGGCATAATAATGGTTACAGGACCGACCGGCAGTGGCAAGACCAGCACGCTCTATGCCTCAATACTCGAGATTCAGAATGACACGGTAAACATAGTAACCATTGAAGACCCTGTTGAATACAGGATAGACGGAATTGCACAGGTCCAGGTCAATCCTGCTACGGGAGTAACCTTTGCCAGGGCGATCAGGACCTTTTTAAGGCAGGACCCTGACGTTATTCTGGTGGGTGAGATCAGGGATGAGGAGACAGCCGAGGCAGCCATTCAGGCATCACTTACAGGGCACCTGGTCCTTACCACCCTTCATACAAGTGATGCACCGACGGCAGTGGCAAGACTTGTGGAGATGAACATAGAGCCCTTTCTCCTGTCAAGCAGTCTCCTGCTTGTTATCGGGCAACGACTGGTGAGGAAGGTATGTTCCGAGTGTAAAGAGGAGGCAACCCTGGAGGACGAGATCAGGGACATCTTCCTGAAAAAGGGATTTGACATAAAGAGATATTTCAGGGGCAAGGGTTGTGAAAAGTGTTTTGGCACCGGATACAAGGGGAGAATAGGCCTTTTCGAATTCCTGTTGCTTGAGGACGAGATAAGAAAACTCATTATGAGAAAGGCCAGTTCCACGGAAATCAAGACCCTTGCCGTCAAACAGGGCATGAAAACCATGTTTGCCAATGGTGTTGAATTAATCCAGGAGGGTATTACGACACCGGAGGAGGTTATAACTGCCACAACGCAGTAAATGAGCAAAACGACCAATGGCCATATTTAAATATAAGGGATACGATCCCGCGGGGAAGGAAGTCAACGGCATGGTAGAGGCCTCCACCAGGGCCATGGCCATGAAGAGCCTCAGGGACGAGACAATTCTGCCCTATCTGATTGAAGAGATGGGCGAGAAAAAAAGAAGATGGATATTTCAGAAGAAGGATTCGGGCCAGCTCTTCTTCCAGTTAGGTATAATGCTGAAAAGCGGTCTGCCGCTTATAAAGTCAATAGATATAACCATGAGGCACCGGGAACAAAAAGGGTTAGCGCACATTCTCAGTGCCATAAAAAAGCATGTATCGGAAGGCAAGAAGTTTTCAGAGGCCCTTGCCGGCTATCCCCAGGTCTTTCCTGATGTTTATGTGAATATGGTCAGGATAGCAGAGGCGACCGGCGGGCTGGCAGACGTGCTGCTGAATATTGCAGAGTACGAGGAGAGGAAGAAGGAGCGGGAAGGAAAGATCAAGAGCGCCCTTACCTATCCCCTTGTGGTCGGACTGATAGGCAGTGCAGTGGTTGGGTTCCTTCTCGGATACGTTGTTCCGAAAATGGAAAAAATATTTCAGTCTGTAAAGATAGACCTGCCTTTTTCAACCACCCTGCTGATAGCCACCGGCTCTTTCCTGAGAAGCTACGGGCTGATTCTGAGCATATTCTGCGGGATTCTTGTAATTGCCGGAGTCAGGATGTACAGAAACTCCGTGCCATTAAGAAAAAAGGTTGACACCCTGCTCATCGGTGTGGAAGTGCTTCGCAAGGCGGTAATGGCAAGGATTTCCGAGCTCCTCGCCTTTCAGCTCAGGGAGGGCATCCCGCTGGTGGCTGCACTTAACGGTTGCCGGGGGGTAGTGAATAATCTCCTGATAAAGGAGGAGATGCAGAGGCTCGCCCTTGAGGTTGAAAAAGGGAAGCCCCTTTCCGAGGGCCTGAAAGACTCGCCGGTTTTTGATGAAATGCTAATGGCAGCGGTGCTTACCGGAGAGAAGACCGGGGAGCTTGCCGACTTTCTTGAGAGGATGTCCTATTATTACAGAAAGGACGTAGAGCGGATTATGGGGAGGCTTACGTCTCTGGCAGAACCTGTGTTTATACTGATCCTGGGGCTGGTGGTCGGCTTTATCGTGGTCTCTATAATGACGCCGTTGTTTGAGATGAATCAACTCGTAAAGTGAGGCTTGCCGGAATGACGGATAACCAATAACATATAACCAGATAACTTGTTGTTTATAAACAGACTCTAAATAACAAACTTAAAGAAAGGAGGCAGAGATGAGATACACAAAAAGAGAATCCGGGTTTACCCTGATAGAACTCATGGTAGTTCTGGTTATCCTTGGCATCCTGGCCACATTCCTGATGCCGAAGATACTTAACAGGCCGAATGAGGCAAGGATAATAAAGGCAAAGAACGACATCAGGGCTATTGAATCCGCCCTGCAGCTCTACAAAATAGACAACGGCAGTTACCCCACCACGGAGCAGGGACTTATAGCGCTCGTGAAGAAGCCCGACATTGAGCCCATCCCCAGGCACTACCGTAACGGCGGCTATCTGGACTATGACTCAACCCCGCTTGACCCATGGGGCAACAAGTACATATACAGGAGTCCCGGTGAAGGGGACAGAGAGTACGAGATAATCAGTTTCGGGGCAGACGGCAGGGAAGGCGGTGAGGGTGTGGATGCAGATATCAGGAGCTGGGAGATAAAGTGAGAAACCGCAACGGTTTTACCTTTGTGGAGATCCTCGTTGTAATGCTTATCATCTCGATAGGACTCTTTGTGCTTGTACCCAGGCTGGCCCCGCGGATTCTTGAGCCAACGTCTCCTCTGGAGAAAAAGGTTAATTCCGTAATCACAAAGGCCCTGGAGAAGGCCGGGGAATCCGGGAGGGCCGAAGAGATTACCTTTATCCTGGGCAGCGGGAGTTTCCGTATGGAAGACGAGGAATTCAAGCTCCCTGAGGGCCTGACGGTAACGGATGCCCTGGTCAACGACAAGCGGGCGGATGCACTCGCGGTTACAGTAAAGGCCTATCCTGCAGGGATAATCGATTATTTTGAGTTAACGCTCTCCGACAACAGCAAGCTTGTCAGCCAGCCGCTGCTTGCAGAGGTCGAGTTAAGGGGATGAGAAACAGGGGGTTTACTCTGCTTGAGGTACTGATCGCCATGGTTGTTCTGGCAATCTCCCTGTCAGGTATATTCATGCTTCTGAAATCAAATATCGATACAACCGGCTATACCCTGCGAAAGATCGAACTGCTCGAGGCAGGAGGCGATATCTTTTATACCCTGTACGTTGAACCGGATATAGAACCAACCCCGGGGTTTGTTAAACTGAACGGATATGAGGGAGTAAAGTATAAGGTTACCGAAAGCTCCCTGGGAATTTCGTACATAAAGGAATACACCCTTACACTAAAAAAAGATGAGGCGGAGATTGTTTATAATTTCTACAGATAGGGGGATGACCCTGCTTGAGGTGCTTATTGCACTTGCATTAAGTGCACTCGTTCTTGCCGGGCTTTACTCTTCCATGAACACGGTGTTTAGCACGGACAGGGCCCTTGACGACAGGCTCAGGGGAGTGATGAGTTACGTCAGGCTGAGCAATCTCTTTCAGGCAGACATGAGGACCATGATAGGGCTGCCTTCCATGCAAACCACCATTTTCGGTACGGAACTAAGCTTTAAATCAACTCATTCCCTTGATTCCAACTCCTCTTTTCCTGTGATGGTAACGTATTTTGTGGACAAGGTGGATGGGGGAAAGTATCTGTACCGGGAAGAGACCGAAGAGAAAAAGGGGGTAAATCTGAGAATAAGACTCCTTGAAAAAGTGGGGGAGCTAAGGTTTCTGTCCCCTTCTGAAGAGGGCTGGAAGGAGCAGTTTGTGGGTAAGGATGTGGTCAGGATGGAATACGTCTACGGCGGCAAAAAGTGGACTATCACAGGGGGGAGACTCCTCTGAAGACAAACCCTGCATTAAAGACAAAAGGCTCTGTCCTGATAGCGGTTCTTATCGTTGTTGCCGCCTCCCTCTCCCTTTTACTGCTTAAAAACGAAAAGGTCGTAGCCCAGTATAACGAGGTGGCCTCAGCGCACAAGATTCAGCAGGGCTATATCTACTGCGACTCTGTAATAAAGGGGATTACCAGGCTTCTGGAGGATGACAAGAATACCTATGATTCATCTGAAGATCTCTGGGCCGTCCTGCCCACCCTTCCTACTACCGAGGGGTATATCACTATCGTAGTGGTTCCGCTCAACAGCAGAATCTCCATTACAGAGGTATCTTCCAGGAATGAAAAACTGAGAAGGAGGACAGAGGATGCAGTGGAAAGACTGCTCTCCGATTCATCAGAGCAGATTGACCTGGAATCCCTGCGCAACCTGAGGCCGTACAGCCTTGGGGAACTGAGGCTCCTTCCCGGATTCTCCAGTCTCCCAAAAGACGTGCTCGGCTATTTCACGGTAGAAGATACAGCGGGTAAGCTGAATATTAACTTTGCCGGGGAATCCGTCATGGCCGCCTTTCTGCCCGAGATCGAACCCCTTACAGAGGCAATAATCAAGTACAGGGAATCAAAGCCTTTTAAAGATATCTCCCAGATAAGAAAGGTTCCCGGCATGACGGATGATGTCTATCTCGCCATCCAGCCCTATATAACCGTCAGCAGTTCCTTCTTCTATGTCTTTGCAGAGGCGGAAGTGGGGGGAACAAAGACGAGGGCCGGCGCGATTGTTAAAAAAGGTTCGGGAAAGATTAAAATACTCAAATACTTTGAGGAAGCAGAGGAGTTCTATGTCGGTGGAAAAGATAATCTTCCTTTATAAAGACCACCTGGTGGTCTGCTCCCGCGAAGGCACTGCCTGGAGAGAGGAGACATTTCCGCTTACCGGGGAGCTGCCCTCCCATAAAGGTTATATTCTCGTATTACCGGATGAACTGGTCAACCTGATATCCACTGATATCAGACCGGTAAAGAGCGGGAATCTCAAGGAAATGGTAAGGCTTCATCTCTCCGGCATCTTTCCTGAAGGGGTGATACAGGAGAGGTTCGGCTTTGTAAACACCTCGCCTGTCACGGCATTCGTGTACCTTGAGGACCTGAGTGGCCTCATTGAAAAGTATCCGGAACTCTTTAATTCCGCAAGCATAGTCACCACTCCATCCCAGATTGCCCTCCTGTCTGAAGAGGGTAATTTTGTGCTCAGGACAGACAGTACCACACTGCTGAAGAATGATAACGGTTTTCTCCATATTGCCGGCGATACAGAGGGCTATCCCCCTGCCGGTGATTTAAAGGAGTTTAACATTACAGGGCAGGAGAGGAAACAGGCGCTGCAATGGCTCGACCGGATTATTGCCAAAGGCAGGAGCAAGGACCTTAACCTGAGGCTGACCGGGCAACAGGAGGGGTGGTCACTTGCCGCCATGAAAAAAGACCTGATATTCTGGGGTGCCGTATATCTCATCTTTGTCATCGCCCTGTTCCTGAAGACCGTTCCCCTGAAAGAGGATCTGAAGGTTTATGAAAAGGCAATGGACGGCATATATTCATCCATGAAGATAGCGGATAATCCCGATCCCTACGGTATGCTTCTCTTCAGGGTAAGTCAGTTAAAGAAACGGGGGGCCAGCAATATAGAACCGCTGAAGATACTCTCTGCCATGAGCACATCATTTGATGAGGATGCTTCTGTGGATGACCTTAACGTCAATCAGGAGTTGATAAGAATAAAGGGAACCATAAAGAATCTGCAGTCACTCGAGAAGGCATCTGAAAACCTCTCCAGGACACTCAAGGTCAAGTTTGTTATAGAATCCGCAAAGGTTCAACAGGAGGGGGTTAATTTTATAATCACTGCGAGGTTTAAGGAATGAAGGAAAGAGCCGGCATCTCAGTGCTGATAATAATAGTAATTTTTGCCGCAACCTATATGTTCTTCTCTGCCAGGGAAGGGCAATTACTGAAAGAAAAGGATACCCTGCAGAAACAGTATCAAAAGATATACTCAATGGCTGAAGAGTATAAACTCCTTTCAAGCAGAAATAAAGGAGCAAGGCGTCTTCAGGAGGGCCTGCTGTCATTTGTCCAGAGCTCGGGGAGCAAGCTGAACCTCTCGGACAGGATCGCCACGGTAAAACCGATCCCGGGCAGGGTTGAAGGCGTAAGCGTGCTTTATCAGGGATTGAACTTTACGGAAATAGTTGAGGTGCTTAAAGTTGCCGGTGAGTTCTCGAACATACAGGTCAGGGCATTCTCCATATCAAAGAGGTTCGACGACCCTGGATATGCTGACCTGAACATGCAGATAGAGAAGATAAAATGAAGAAGATACTGCTCTTTTTAGCCTCCTTTCTGATAGGAATCTATCTCTTCCTGCCCTACGATGTCCTGTATTCCAGGGCCCTCGAAACCCTGACAGCAGGGAGCAGGATTCCCCTGGAGTATGAGCTTTCGGATGCATCCGCCTTAAAGGTAGTCTTCTCAAATGTATCAATAGGCAGGGGTAAAGAGGCGCTTACGCTTGATGAAGTTGTTTTAAGGGTTACTCCCCTGGCATACATTTTTAAAGGGGCAATTGGATATATTACAACCGCAGGGGCTCGTATTCAGGTCCTGAAGAAGGACGGTCTCCTTGATCTGGTCTTTGATATCAAAAATTTTCATAATAAAATACTTGGCAAAGGCTCTCTCACACTCAAGGGACATATCCTTGTCGGACAGGACCAGGTAAAGGATGGAAAGATAGAGTTACTCGTAAAAAACCTTAAAGTCCCTGCATCAGGAAGCGACATCCTCCTGAAAGAGGTGAGCGGCAGCGGCGATATAGACAACGGAAGGCTGTCAATAAAGGATCTGACGATAAAAGGGCCTGTGGACCTCAGAGCAACGGGCACTGTGTTGCTTAATTACAGGACTCCCGAGATGTCGATACTGGATATCTCGGTAAAATACAAGATGGGAGCGCTCCAGGGGTCACAAAAACTGAAGGGCACTGTAAAGAGTGCCCTCGCCTCAATGAATACTCTCAGTGCCCTGCCTGCCCCTTGACCCTTGCCTTCCTCTTCCTCCTGAGCTTCTGTTTCCTTATCTTCTGCCTCGCCTTTTCAGCAGGGCTTTCGGTCCCGAGCAATCTCCGCTCGATCTTCTCCGTCAGATACCTCCTTGCAAGGAAGCGGTTGAGCGGCTGCGAGCGGCTCTCCTGACACTTGACCTCTATGCCTGTAGGGATATGTTTCAGATACACGCAAGTGGAGGTCTTGTTCACCTTCTGTCCGCCATGGCCTCCTGAGCGGACAAATTTCTCAAGAATCTCCTCCTCCCGGAT
>BTTF01000069.1:0-10657 GCA_036244995.1 bacterium
CATTGGGCACATTGACGGCACTCTCCTTTGCGTAATTTCAGTTGCCTTTTAACGTAGCCCTTTTTGAAATGAACAAGGTAAACCCTTCTTAATTTCCCGGCAATCTGGATAACAAACCGGGATTCCTTAATTCTCTGCAAATACCTATACATAAGATCATTACGTGCTAACCTATTCATTACTCACATCCTTCATATAAAACTGCACGCATGCCCTCAATAACTTCCTCTGTACCGACGTGTCGAAATGATTATTTCATTCCATTATAAAAAAAGATTACAAAAAAAATTAACAGATACAAATAAAGTTATTGAAATTTTAAAATCTCTGCTTTAGACAAAAATGTAGCCAGCACAGGGACAACAATGAGTGTTGAGATTGTACCTGAAACAAGACCGCCGATTACCGTGACGGCAAACGGTTGAAAAATATTGGAGCCAACCGTTGTCCCAACCGCCGTCGGGATCAGGGCGAAGATGGTGGTCAGCGCTGTCATCAGGATAGGACGAAGGCGCACGGAGGCAGCAGACAGGAGCGCCTCCCTGACTGTCTCTCCATCGGCGACCCTCCTGTTGGAGTAGTCAAGAAGAACGATGGCATTGTTGACGGAGATACCGACAAGGGTCACAATCCCCATACCTACCGATACATCAAGCCCATGTCTGCTTATAAACAAGGCCGTAAAAGCACCAACCATGGACAGCGGTATGGTAACAAGGATGACAAGCGGCTGCAGCAGGGACCGGAATTGCATGACCATGATAAGGTAAATCAAGGCTATGGCTCCCAGCACCACAAAGACCATATCCAGGGCTGTCCGCATTAATGACTTGTACTGGCCGGTAAAGTCGATACTGTAACCTTTGGGCAGCCTGATGGAGCGGAAGCGCTCCTTCAGGCGGGACACAAGCGCCGGAATACTGCCCTCAACCTCTGATACAAGGGTGACCTCCCGCTGTCCGTTAAGCCGTGTAATGGATGCAGGGGTCTGGATAATCCTGTAATCCGCAACCCGGTCAAGGGGGATTATATTGCCGTTGCCGGAAGGTATCGGAAGTTTCCTGATTGAGTCGATATCGTGTGGCCTGTCAAGGGCTATCTTTACAAGTACGCTGATATTTTCCCTTTGCCGGACGATCCTGGTCGCCACCATCCCTAACTCTGCCGCCCGAAGCGTGTTGAGGACATCTACAGACGAGACGCCATATCGGGCAAGTTGCGGGTACTTTATCCGAACCACTATTTCGGAGGCCTTTACCTTGGTATTGTTTATGATATTTGAGACTACAGGCTCCTCCGCCATAATCCTTTCCACCTCGTTTGACAGGGATGCAAGCTTGTTCATATCCGTTCCGTAGATCGTCACACCAAACAGTGCAGAGAGGCCGGAAAAGCTCTCGTCTATCTTCTCCTGAGTCGGCTGGTGGTACAGGAAGACCATCCCCCCGAACCTCCCATACTCCCTCTTCAGTGTATCCATAATCTCAACAACAGACCTCTTTCTTCTGTTTTTCGGCTTCAGTTTGATCATAATCTCGCCCATGTTCACACCCTCTATCTGGTATCCCTGCTCCGGGGAGCCTGTTCTCCGGTAGACACATGTTACATCAGGGTCGGAAAGGGCAATGCGCTCCAGGGCATCGCCGATGCGGTTGCTCTCGGAAAGCGCCGTTCCGGGCGGCATGACATACTCGCTGAGGATTGCCCCCTCGTCTATAGGCGGCAGCAGGTTTGTCCTGCCCAGGAAGGCGGCAATGCCGATTAAAGATAGAGAGAGAAACGCTATGAAAATCGTCAGCCCCCTGTGCCGAAAACAAAACCGGAGAGTGGCATGTAATGCCATATCCAGCCTTCTGAGCAGCCGGGCACCCACAAAGTCGGTACCGGGCGGGGTTATCCCTTTCATACTGAATGCCATGGGGATAAAACTGAGTGACAGCAGCAGCGACACTACAAGGGCGGCGCTGATCGTTAATCCAAAGGGCTTGAGAAAGATGGCCGCCAGCCCGGTTATGAGTATCAGGGGCAGGAAGGCGGCAACGGTCGTAAAAGTCCCTGATGCATCTGCCCCTGCGATTTCGATTGTCCCGTCAATGCCTGCATCCTGCTCATTCTTCCCCATCTGGCGGTGCCTGAAGATATTCTCGGATACCACGATTGCATCATCCACGATCATCCCCACAGCGAGTGTCAATGCCGACATGGTAACTACATTAAGACCGAGACCGAAAACGCTCATTACCGTCAGAGTTGCAATCAGGGTAATCGGTATGGTTGCCGCCACAATGAGGGTGGGCCTCCACGCCCCAAGGAAAAAGTAGAGGACCAGGACGGCCAGCAGCGCCCCGATCAGGAGACCGTAAAAAATGCTGTCGCGTGCCTCGGTGATGATTTCCGACTGGTCGTAGAATTTCTTTATCCTGGTCCCGGGGGGAAAGAGTCTGTGTAGTCTGGCAATCTCTGCATTGACCGCGTGGGCAACACGGATGGCGCTTGCCCCCGGTTGTTTACGAACTATAAAGGCAACTGCCGGGACACCATCTCCATGCACCACATAGTGCCTCGGCACCACACCCGATGAGACAGATGCGATTGAGCCAAGGAGAACAGAAGGGTCAGCCTTTGCAATAACCGGGAGTGAGCGTATGTCATTCAGTGTCTTCAGCCGGGCATCACCGCGAATCAGGTATTCCTGGGAAGACCGGTCAAGATAACCTGCCACTGCCGTCATATTGTTCTGCCTGATGGTGCTCACTATGTCATCCACTGTAAGGTGCAGAGGGATGAGCTTCTCCGGCCTTATCTTTACAATAAAGGCGCGTTGGTCACCTCCAAGCACCTCAACATAGGAGACACCGTCTATGGCCATGAGCCGGCTGGCCAGGTTATAACGGACATTGTTTCTCAGGGCAATCAGGTCCTGCCCTCCGTAGACGACATAGCTGACGACATTCTGAAGGGTCGTTCCGATGTTTTCAATACGGGGGATCGTGCCTGCAGGAAGGATGTTTCTGACCCGAGCCAGCCGTGCCTGTATGAGCTGGCGGGCATCCCTGATACCCGTCCCCCATGTAAACTCTACCGTGACCTGTGATATCCCCTGAACAGATGTGGAGGCAACCCGTTTAACCCCCTGAATGCCCCGCACCTCATCCTCAAGCGGACGGGTGATGAGAAGCTCCATGTCCTCCGGTGAAGCGCCGGGATAATGGGTGATAATGTTTACCACGGGGATATCAAGGTCTGGAAAGAGGTCAACCGGCATATGGATAGCGGCATAGAGACCTGTAAGGGTAATCAGTATAACTGCAAATGCCATGACAAGGGGATTGTCAATCACGAAACGCAGGAATCTCTTCATCAGTCCGGCACCCTGTATGTCTTGTTAAAATCCCGGTAGAACAATTCATATGCCCCTCTTGTAACTACTTCATCATTGCCGGTTATCCCGGAGGTAGCCTCCAGCCAATTGCCGGATTTGAGCCCTGTCTGCACCTCCTGTTTCTTATAGCCTTTAGCCTGTTTTATAAAGATATACTGTCTTTGGTCTCTACCGTAGACAATGGCGCTTTGAGGGATGGCAAGGGCTGCATGCCTTGTCTCAAGAATGACCTCACCGCTTATTGTCTCCCCTGTTTTGAGGTTATGATTGACCTCACTGCTTTCAATCCATACAATGGTTCCACCGGCAGCGCTATGCTCCGGGAGCACCCTGGTTATTTTGCCGGTGATTTTCCGTCCTTCTACTGTGTGCGCAATTGCCGTCTTACCCTGAAGTGTGACGGCCGGGCCGGGAAACAATGTTGCAACAATCCGCAGGTGAGCGGGGTCCGTGATATAGCCGAGTATCATTCCCTTTTCCACATCCTGACCCGCAGTTACGGTCCTCCGGGTAAAGATGCCGTGGATAGGGGCCCTGATCCTTATCAGGGCTTCAAGGAGTTGTAGGTCATGCCTTGTTTTACTCATGTCTGTCTGAATCCGGGCAAGGGCATCTTCCGCCGTCTCAAGTTCATCCCGGGAGGAAAACCTCTGTTTTACGGCCTGTCTCTTCCGTTTGGCCCTGGCCTCTGATATGGATAGCCTCTGCCTTAAAGAGGCAACCCTCTCCTTCAGATAGGCAAGGCGGTTATTAATTCCGGGGCCGCCCATGGTAAACAACAGGGCTCCCTTTTTGACAACCGTTTCATCCGCCGTATCTACAGATGTAATCCTGCCCTCCTCCAGAGCCCGGACCTTCACCAGGTAACGGCTTTCAACGCGGCCGATCCACTCTGCAGAGAGTCTGAAGTCCCGAAGTGACGGCCTGCCGGTCTCTATCAATACCGGTTGAGGTCCTTTGCCGGCTAATATCTCTCTGCTACCACGTTCTATCAGGAAATATCCGGATACCAGCGTTATTACAATAATTGAAATGATAGTGATTCCCAATATCGGTCGTTTCATTCCGGCTCCCCTCCGTTGTCTGTCTTTGCAGGCAAAGCAGGTGAAGCGCCTTTGGTAACCGGAAGGTACTCTCCTGCCGCCACCTCCAGGGCGATACCCATATCACTCAATACCTGCCTTAATTTGATGATTTTTATCTGTTTTGCCGTCAGCTCGTTTTGCACCCTGTAATAACTCATGAGGTCCGTACTGCCTTGCTCCAGGGCTCTCCTGTAGGTCTGTGTCAGGTTTTTCAGCACAGGCAGAGACCCGGCAGTGGCGCTCAACTCCTTTTTCAGGAATTTCATATCCGACAGGATGACCGCAACATCTGAGCGGGCCTCAAACAGGCGGGCGATATACTCATCAAAAACCCGTCTGCGGGTTGCGCGTTCAACGGCAATTTTACCCTGGTTCCGGTCGAAAAACGGGAGGTCAATACTGACCTCAAACCCGGTGGTAATGATACGTCCCGTATCACGTGCACTGTTCAGACCGATACTTATTCCTGGAAACTGCGAAAGGATAGCTGCCCGCACACTTGCCTCCCGGCTCCGGTATCCCATCTTTAAGGCAAGGAGGTCAAGACGGCGGCCCTCTATCCCTTCCATAATCTCTGCCCCTGACGGCAGCAACCGCCATAAGGGAAGGGATATATCTCCTTGAACGGGAATAACCTGATCAGGAGGAATACCAAGTGTTCTGTTAAGGGCAAGCCTCTCCTGCTCCTTTGCCTTTTTTGTAGTTAAGACAGAGGCATGTGCCTGCTGCAAGGCCACCTCTGCAACTGAAAGGTCTGTATCCGTCTTCTCCCCTGAGGCAACCGACTTTTTAATAGCCTTAAGGGCTTCCCTGAAACGTTGCTCTGATTTTTCTGTCAGTAACAGTTGCCTGTCAAGATAAAACAGGCGTAAAAGATGCAGTTTTGCAGACTCCGCCACCTGCCACTCCTGCCACGCTATATCAAGGTCTACCGAGGCGGCATGCGCCCGGGCTGCTTCCACTCTTGCACTCCTGGTAACAAGAGAACGGATATCCCAGCCAACCCCGAAACCATACCCGTTAACCGCACCCTCCTTATTTCCGCCTGTGGGGATATCCAGATTATAAGAGAGACGGGGATTGGGAAGAATTCCAGCCTGGATAATTTGGGCCCCGGCAACCCCCCGCAGGTCACGAACGGCACGAAGGGCTGGATTGGCGATAACGGCCATAACGGCCGCCTCATCAGGAGAAAGACCGTCGCGAATGTCAAAATCAACAGGTCTTAATATCGGATGTTTGATTACCCCTGCCTTGATCCTGACAACCTCCATTGCCGGTGCCTTAAGGGCATCTTCCACAGCAGGCCCGTCAAGCGGCTCGGGATGATAGGTGGCACAACCATATAGCAGGGTTAAGAAAACCGTAAGGATTAAATACAGGTTTTTTGCTTTGCCTCTCATAACACCTGATTATATAACGGGGACATTGCCGGAAGATTTCCTGAAGATTACATTTATGAAAGGTTTTTAAAAGAAGTAATAGATACCCCCTTCCCCCCTTCCCCCCTTGGGGACATAAGGAATAGAAAGGGTTTGAATGAGGGATTGATTGGATAACTCCCCCGGCCCCTCTTAACCTGAGAGGGGTGGTATAGTATCCCCATTAGGTTAATTAAGGGGGATTAAGGGGGTTACTTTTAATAATCCATTGTTCATTGTTTCATAAGGGCTGCTGAACTATTACAAAAAGAAACGAGTTTAATATGCTAATCAGCGTTTATGGGCAGATATATTATAAATCCGGAACCCCTGTCAGTCTCACTGTAAACCTCAACAGAGCCCTTATGGGCATGAACCACAGCCTTCACAAGGCTCAGACCCAGACCCAGACCCCTTGCAGAACGGCTCTGCTCTCCGCGGTAGAGGCGGCCCCATATCTTTGGCAGTTCCTCCCCGGAGATACCGATTCCGTTATCCTCCACCCTGACAACGACATGGTCTCCCTTCCGGGATGCCTCAACATCCACCCTGCCACCCTCAGGAGTGTATTTAACGGCGTTATCCAGCAGATTTGCAATAACCTGCCGCATCCGGTTATGGTCGGCAGTAAGAAAAAGCTCCCCGGGTGTCTTTATATAAATGGCGATATTCCTGTCCTCTGCAACATAACGGTATAGGTCAACCACTTCCTCTATCAGCAAAGAGAGATTTATTTTCTCCAGCCTTAGCCTCATCACCCCTGTCTCTGCCTCTGATATGTCCATGAGTGTGTTTAACATCGTAAGTATCTGATCCGATTCCTCCAGACAGTCGGACAGGGCCTCCCGGCAGACCTCCATCCCCTGTCCTGACCGGAGGGCCATCTCCGCCGTACCACGCAGTCTCGTCATGGGAGTACGCAGGTCGTGGGCTACATTGTCAAGTGCACTCCTCATCCCGTTAATCAGGAGCTCTATCCGCTGAAGCATCCCGTTAAACAGGATAGTCAGTTCCTCCAGTTCATCACCTGTATGGCGAACGGTGACACGTGCATCCAGCCTGCCCTTGTCTATGGACGTGACGGTCTTTATTATATTACGAATAGGCATAAGTGCCCTGAAGGCAAACAACACACCCCCGGTAAACCCGAGCAGTATCACCGGAATGATGATACCGGCAAAGGTCTCACGAAACCTCTCCAGGAATTCCTCTCTCTCACCCCTGCTCATGCCAACCTGAAGGATATGTCCATCAGTCAATTTGGTTGAGGCTATATCCAGCACACCTCCCTTATCCCCCTTTGCAGGCAGGTGTATCCATTGTCCGTTGCCTGTAACAGCCCTGTTCTCAATCTGTCTTGTATCAAACCCCTCCCCCATCAGGGCGGGGATATTTACAAAAAGGGTATGCCCCCGGGACCCTGCCACCCTGACAAAAAAGAGGTTTCCGGAGTGTTCCTCAAAACCGACTTCCCTTTTCAGCGCCTCTATCCCTCCCCTCTGGTACTGGGCTGAAAACTCCCTCAATTTTGACTGAATCGTATACCGTTCTTCCTGCCTGAAAGAAGAAGAGATTAGAAAATAAACAATGACAAAAAGTATAAGGGAACTCACAATAAAGAGGGCTGAATACCAGAGGGTGAGTCGAAATCCAATGGTTTTCCATATACGGTTAAGAGACCTTAAGGACATAACCAACTCCCCTGATGGTGTGAATCATCTTGTCTCTAAAACCCCTGTCCACCTTGTTTCTCACCCTGCAGACCAGTACATCCACCACATTGGTCTGGGGATCAAAATCATAGTTCCAGACATGCTCCATAATCATGGTCCTCGTAATGACCCTGCCTGCACTGGACATCATGTATTCAAGCAAGGCAAACTCACGTGGCTGTAAATCAATCTTCCTGCCTGCACGAATAACTTCACGCCTGAAGAGGTCCATTGACAGGTCTCCAACCTGAAGATGTGAGGGGTCGGTGGTACCGCTGCTTGACCTTCGGATAAGTGCCTGCACACGCGCCAGCAGTTCTGCAAAGGAAAAGGGTTTCGTCAGGTAATCGTCACTGCCTGTCTGAAGGCCTTTAACACGATCGTCCACCGAGCCCCTGGCGCTAAGGATAATAATGGGAGTACCGACCCCCCGGCCCCGAAGTTCATTGATAAGGCTGAGACCGTCCCGTTCCGGCAGCATGACATCAATGATGGCTGCATCGTAGGACAGGGTAAGGGCAAGATGAAGCCCGTCCTCACCATTGGCGGCGTGGTCAACGGCAAACCCGGCCTCCCTGAGCCCTTTAACAACAAAAGATGCGATCTTTACGTCATCCTCTACAAGCAGTAGCCGCAAGGGTTTGCCTCCTTTCTTTCAAGTTTGTTGATAAAGTGAAAGCTGCTGATAATATTGAATGCCGGGTTTAAGTATCACAAAGGCTTCACCTGCCCCTCCTGACAGAAACCTTTTTTCTGTATACCTCAAGCCCTGTTATACAGATGCTTAGCCAGAACATCCCTCCGGCATAACCCGCAAGCACATCGCTCAGGTAATGAACCTGGAGATATATCCTGCTGAGGCCTATCACAAAAACCACAAAACCTGTTGTTGTCACCAGGAATACACGCAACTTCCATGACCTCATATCCCGGACTATAAAATATGTAATCATCCCATATAGTATCACGGACATCATGGCATGACCACTCGGAAAGCTCCAGCCCCCTACACTTACAAGTGAGGTCTCTGAAATCGGCCTTATCCTGTGAATCGCCTTTTTCAACACAAAAACAAGGAAACCTCCGCCGATTATTGCCATGATATAAGTTAGAAGATAATCAAATCTTCTTTTCAATAACAGATAAGTTCCCACGATGAAACTGCCGATAATTATTGCCGCAATTCCGCCAAGCTGCGTAAATAAAACCATGAAACGGCTTACCCCGGGAGTTCTGAAATAAAGCACATGGGTAAGGACCCAGGTATCAACCACTACAAAAGGATCACCCGTGAGTATATCCTCGGTTATCCCTCCGAATATCCATACAAAGACTGCACTTATTGCAAGCCCTACAGTAAGATGAAGACCCAGATAACTCTCCGGCGAGAGCCTCTCCCTGATGAATAACACGAGCTCGGGATGACGCTCCGTAAATCCCTTGATCCTCGGGTCCGAAATAAACCCCCTGTATTTATTCATGACCCATCCGCAAATCTCCGCCTGTCTTCCGGCCAGTATTTTATACAGATAGCCGAACGCTGCTCCTACCAACAGAATGAAAAGGACAAAAACACCCGCCCGTCCCGACCATTTTTCAATTAACTGCCAGCTCTGACCAAAGAAATACCCCAGCAGTGTAAAGCTGACCGACCATAAAATACCGCCTGAGACATTGTAAACGAGGAATCTCCTGTAAGGCATCCTTGCCATGCCGGCTACAAAGGGTGCCATTGCACGGAGAAACCCTACAAACCTGCCGAAAAAAATTGTCTTGCCGCCGTGTTTTTCAAAGTACCTGTCTACCTTAAGGATGTGCTTTTCCTTGAGGAGGAATAGCCTCTTGTGTCTTTCAAAATAGCCCCTTCCCACTGCCTTGCCAAGGCTGTACCCTACACTGTCACCAAGCACAGCCCCGAGGGCAATTACCCACAGACAATTCCCAAGGTCGAAATAACCCTGCGAGGCAAGTACCCCTGCCAGGACAACCACGCTCTCACCCGGCAGAATCAGTCCCATGAAGGCGGAGCTTTCAAGGAAGGCAGCAAGGAATATTATCAGATAGCCCCAGTGACCAAGCAGACTGATTGTATTTAGTAGTTTTTCAAGCATACGGCGTTTTCGTTATGAGCATACTTTTCTGGTTGTTTAATCCGCTCCGCTTCCGATATAAAGCGTCTGTCTCTGCGAGTCAAGGCCCGGGAAGTGGAATAGAGACCTGCTGCAGCGTGTCAGGCTTACCATATCTTTTTGATAGTCAAACCGTAAAACCCGTTACCCGCAACCGGCGTTACGGTTACGGTTTTATACGGTGTTGTAAAATAGTAACTGCTGAAAATTCCTATAACTGCACCGGCAACAACATCTTCCACATAATGCTTCCGTGCATAGACTCTACTGTAACCTACAAAGGTTGCTCCGATATAAGCCGGTATCGCATATTTCCAACCATAACGTTTCTGAATAAATGCAGCGCTTTGAAATGTTGCCGATGTATGCAGCGAAGGGAAGGAGTCATTACTGCTCTGATCCGGACGTTCCTTGTTTACTGAGAATTTCAAGGCAAGTGTAACTCCCAGGTTGGTTAGAAACGACTTGTAGAATTGAATCTTCCCGCCTTTGTCATCCAGGAAAAATGCAGTTCCATACGCTGTTGCAGGAATGAGCAGCAGTAATACATCGCCTGCCTTCCCGGTATTATTTCCTTTGGCCCCTGACACATTGGCTGCGGTCAGCAAAGAAGATATCAACAGGAATATCCATAATATATCCTGTAATCTTTTTCTATTCATTCTTTCTATGCATTTAAATTTGATTACCGCAATTTGCAGCATTCCCTTTATCTTCTCTTCCTGATACCCATCAGCTTTCTGCAAGGTAATTGAAAAGACTATCCATTTTAACATTTTTAAAAAGTTGATGAACTCGTAAAAAGTCCATGACTGTTATTGCGAGGAGCAAAGCGACGAAGCAATCTGTTTTAAAATCAGAGGGATAGAGATTGCTTCGCTCCGCTCGCAATGACAGAAAAAGGTGCCCGCAATGACAAGAAACGCTG
>BTTF01000070.1:0-10633 GCA_036244995.1 bacterium
TTAGGGCCGCTACCAAGAATCATAATCTTCCTGCGGCTTGAAGGGTTGGCCTCACATTCCACCCTGGCAACGGATAATGAGTCCTCTTCTCTGTCCTCTGCCCTTTGCCCTCTGTCCTCTGACTTCTGACTTCTGACCTCTGTCTTCTGACTTCTGTCTTCTGTCTTCTGACCTCTGTCTTCCAACTTATAAAACGGCATTTCATAAGTAGAATACAGATACGGTGTATATGCCTCAAACTCTGCAGCACAGGTATCAACCATTTTATATACTGCTCGCATACCGAGTTTTTTCCTGCTTTCCCTGATATCCGCCTCTTTGAGGCCTGTAAGCCCGGCAATTCTCCTGTCTGAAAAACCCCAGGATTTGGCCTTGTAAAGGAGGGGCCGGGCAGGAGTTGCGGGTTGAAAAGTTCTAATCTCGTTCTCCAACTCGACTATCTCCCGGATGTTATTCAGAAACCATGGGTCGATCTGCGTAATCTCATGAATATCCTCAACCCTCAGTCCCTCCCTGAATGCCTGGGCTATGTACCAGATCCTCTCACTGTTCGGTGTCTTCAGCTTCTCCCTTATCTCATCAATTCCTGCAATCCTCTCCTCCAGGCCATAACTGTCTGCCTCCAGACTCCTCAGGGCCTTTTGCAGGGACTCTTTAAATGTCCTGCCTATTGACATGACCTCTCCGACAGACTTCATCTGGGTTGTAAGTGTAGGGTCTGCCTCCGGAAACTTTTCAAAGGCAAACCTCGGTATCTTTGTTACTACATAATCAATTGCGGGCTCAAAACTGGCTGGAGTCTCTCTCGTTATATCGTTTGAAATCTCGTTAAGATTAAGGCCGACCGCGAGTTTTGCGGCAATCTTTGCTATCGGAAAACCCGTTGCCTTGGAGGCAAGGGCTGATGAACGCGAAACCCTCGGGTTCATCTCTATGACAACCATTTTCCCGTCTTCAGGATTCAGGGCAAACTGGATATTGCTGCCCCCGGTATCAACCCCTATCTCCCTGATTACTGCAATCGATGCATCCCTCATCCGCTGATACTCCTTATCGGACAAGGTCTGTGCAGGTGCAACTGTGATGGAATCCCCTGTATGGACACCCATGGGGTCAAAATTCTCAATGGAGCAGATAATCACCACGTTGTCATTACCGTCCCTCATCACCTCAAGCTCGTATTCCTTCCAGCCAAGCACTGATTCTTCAACAAGCACCTGGCTTACCGGACTCAGTTTGAGAGCATTCTCAAGGAGAGCCCTGTATTCTTCCACGTTGTATGCCACAGCCCCGCCTGTACCGCCAAGGGTGAATGCAGGTCTCAGTATGGCGGGAAAACCAACATAGCCCACAACGTCAAGTCCCTCTTTTATGCTCTTGACGGCACTGGAACGCGGAACCTCAAGACCGATCCTGGCCATGGCATCCTTGAAGAGCTCACGGTCCTCAGCCTTCCTGATGGCATGGAGCTTTGCACCAATCAGTTCAACCCCGTAGCGATCAAGAATTCCTGCTTCAGCAAGCTCAACAGTAAGGTTCAGGGCCGTCTGTCCACCCATGGTGGGAAGGAGGGCATCAGGCCTCTCCCTGTCAATAATCAATTCGATTATCCCGGCAGTCAGCGGCTCGATATAGGTAATATCCGCCATTTCAGGGTCAGTCATAATAGTGGCTGGATTGGAGTTGACAAGCACCACCTCGTAACCCTCTTCCCTGAGGGCCTTGCATGCCTGGGCACCTGAGTAATCAAACTCACATGCCTGTCCGATCACTATCGGGCCTGAACCTATCAGGAGTATCTTTTTAATATCGTCTCTCTTCGGCACAATCACCTCACCGGTTGTTTATTATGAAAAAAAAGTCTTGTATATCCGCAGATTTCTCGGATTACACAGATTCTTATATTTAGAGTCTGTGTATAAAGTCGAACAGTTGTCTTTTTCTGTCATTCCGGCTTGTCCGGAATCGTTCTATAATAAGGATTCCCGACTCGCTTCACTTGCGGGAATGACAAATGACTGTAGTTTATACACAGACTCTATTTAGCCATATGACAATGTTACGAAACAATAATATTTACGCTGATTTAATTCCTTATACACGCACATATCTCCTCAGTTTATCAACAACTGCCCTGGCCTCTGATTCCGTCCTTGTGGTTAATATAACAAACCCTTCACCGTCAAACCTCAACTCCACGCTATAAAAATCCTCTACCTGTCCAAACCCGGGGATAACGGTACCGTGCTGCAGGGCTATCTTCTTCACAAAGGCTACACCATCGGGGTTCTCGGGTTCAATCCGTAAGTGACTTATCCTGATATCATCAAGTGAGTCCAAAGGCCTTTTTATGCTTCTGCTTCCAAAGAGTTTTCTGAGGGTTATGCTCACACTTTTTGCATCCAGGTCAAAGACGGTCTCAAGACAGGGTTCTTTAAAGAGGTAGATTCTGGCAAGGGGGAGGGCAAGAATAAAAACCGCCACTGCTATCACATAATGAAGTATCCGCAATTCGTGTCTGAGGGCAAAAAAGGCAAGCACTGCCGCTGAAACTGCAACAGCAACAAAACTCGAGGAGAACTCCCGGGTGAATATCCCGCTGTGCAGGACACTACCCCGTTCAGCTTTAAAGGAGGTAGTCCTCAGCGTAACCCTGCTGTCCTCAATCTCCACCCTGTATGTCCCGGATTCATTCATCTGTTGTTTTCAATCATCTCCCCGAATCTCTTGAATAGATGTATTGAATCATTCGGCCCAGGACCTGCCTCCGGATGATGCTGGACAGAGAAGACCGGTAATTCCACATGCTGCATCCCCTCTTCAGTGCCATCGTAGAGGTTTTTATGGGTAAGTCTTACCTGCGTGCCAAGGCTGCCGATATTCACACAGTAATTATGATTCTGGGATGTAATCCCGACCTTTTCCGTTAGTATATCCATTACCGGATGATTACCGCCATGGTGGCCGAACTTGAGTTTATATGTCCTTCCGCCCAGCGCAAGCCCCAGGATCTGGTGACCGAGGCATATCCCGAAAACCGGTTTTCTGCCAAGAAGTTTCCTTGTGTTCTCAATACCGTAAACCACTGCTTCAGGGTCCCCGGGTCCGTTACTCAGAACTATTCCGTCAGGGTTCATTTCAAGCACCGCCTCTGCAGGCATCCCGGCAGGCACAACAGTTATATCAAAACCGACATCTGCAAGATTGCGTAGTATATTGAATTTAACTCCAAAGTCGTAGACAACCACTTTTCCGAGTGCTGAATCCTTCCCTGATCTTGAATGATCTTCCCATCTCCAAACCTTTTCGGTCCACTTGTACTCTTTGTCGGTGGTCACAAACCTTACAAGGTCAACACCGCCGATACCCGGATGTGCCCTCACCTTCTCATACAGACTCTCCGGAATAAGGTCTTCAGTTGAAAGAACTCCCATCTGTGCCCCGAAATTCCTTATATGCCTCGTAAGCGCCCTGGTATCAATCCCCTGGATTGCCACCACGCCGTGTTTTTCAAGATACCCGTTAAGGGAGCTGACTGAACGCCGGTTACCTGGATAATCCAGACACTCTCTTGCAACAAAGCCTTCGACCTTTGGTCCCCCTGCTGACTCATTGTCCTCTTCATTCACACCATAGTTGCCCATCTGCGTATATGTCATGGTGACAATTTGCCCCTTATATGACGGGTCTGTAAGTATCTCCTGATAGCCTGTCATGGAGGTATTGAAGACCACCTCACCTTTTGTTTCCCCGTCAGCGCCAAAGGACTCACCTTCAAACACCATTCCGTCTGAAAGAACAAGTAAAGCCTTTTTCATTCAGCCTCCGTGAGCATTTTATTTCCATGTTTGCCGTTAATTATATCACAGAACCCGGTATATAAATCTCATCATCACCGTTGAACACCCAAGGCACTCAGATAATGATGCATTACCATGCATGATGGGTGAATAGAGGAGTATTCTTGAAACAATATAGAAAAGAAGGCCCCTTCTCCTGCTGAAACGGGCAATCTTCCGGGCACTAAGGTAGCCAGGGATTGACAGGTATTTTCTTCTGACCATAATAGAGAAGCGGGGAGGATATCTCCCCGCTTCAGCAGGGTATTTCTTTGGAAACCCTTGGCTAAAACGCTGCTGAGACCTGGACTGTGAAGCGCCTGTCATTCGGGCCGGGGGCATCCACCTGTGTCCAAAACTCGGCTATTGCCTTTATATTCTGGGTAAAGTAGTATGAAGAGTTGAGGGTGAGTTCATTGTATTCATCAGCACCGTCGTTCTTTTCATAACTGTCGATCCGGATAAGAGGAACAATCCACGGACTTGAATTCCTTGACATAACATACAGTGCCTGAAGGTACCATGCATTGTTATTTTCCGTTACTCCAACCGCATTATCATCCTGAGCACCGAGGAAGACCCCCATAAACCTGAAGTCATTATAGTCTGCCTGAAAATCAAGGCCGAGACGACTGAAGTCACGATTCCGCCACCGTCCAGTCACACCGAAGACCCCTACCATTGTATTGGGGAGTACATCCACAGCCACTCTTGCATGGAGGTTATTTGCGCCTTTGCCCTCTGCATCCCTTGCAACACCACTCAGTCCGATCGTATAGAAGATATTGTCGGCAGGCCTTCCATATACAGAGATTACCTGGCGTGAATCGCCAAGTGTGCCTTTAGCGTCAGTGCCGCCAAATGCCTGGTCAATTACTGAATAACTGCCCCTCGTCAGCCTGCGTGAAGAGTAGGTATCGTATGGGTCGGCCAATAACATGTCGGAGTATGAGAGCTGCAGATTGAATAATGCTGAATAGTGGTAGTTCAGAGCAGCCGTTGGTATTTCAACATTAAAGTCATTCTCATCTTCCGCCTCAAACTCAATAAATCCGGATACGTTTTTATAGAGGATGCCGGCAGCCATAAGTTCCGCTTCATGAAGCGCCCTCAGCTTCCTGTCACCGTTTCTACTCTCATCATACGGTCTTGCTGTAAGTACTGCTGAAACCGGAAAGGTCTTATCCACATACAAGTCATCGGAGATTGCCCTGTCCTTATCCTGAACTCCGGGAAACCTGTAACCGTTCTCCTTAAACGACCTGCCGGTGGCATTCAGCATGGGCCATGCCGAGTGACATACGCTGCAGTTAACTCCGTATTTCCTGGCAAATGACGGTACGGCATCAGCTTCCTGAACCGATATCGAAATAAAACCTGCAATAAATAACAACGTAATAAAAACACCAACCACCCTAAAACGTTTTCCCATATAATCCTCCATTACTGAAACCCTAAAGTTTTCTTTGATAGCAACCAGGGCAACCCTGATTTTTCACCTGAATAACTATGCGGCCTGCGTCTGTGACCCACCACCCCCATTATGGACTTACATAACTATCGATTGAAACGCTAAATTATATTATCCCAAAACCGGACATGTCAACTATAGAAACTACCACATCCCCAAAACGGACAAAAAAGGCTAAACAGAAAATCGATAAAGAAGACTATAACCGTTTGTGAATTCCGGCATCCATGTTATAAATCCTTCCCTTACAGATAACAACAACAGGCCGGCCCTTTAATTGCCATCCCTCAAAAGGCGTGTTTTTACCCATGGAAACAAACTCTCCGGAGTCCACAATAAACTCCCTCTGCGGGTCTACTAAAACAATATCCGCCATTGAATCCTTTCTCAGACTTCCCTTCTCCATTCCGAGAATCCCTGCCGGATTCAGCGCCATCTTCCTGACAAGCTCACTCATGGACAGCACTCCCTCTTCAACCAGTCCGAGGCATAGCGGCAGTGCTGTTTCAAGACCCGAGATCCCGGGGGCCGCCCGGTCAAACTCGCAGAGTTTTTCATCCATGTGGTGGGGGGCGTGGTCGGTGGCAATAACGTCAATAGTACCATCGGAAAGTCCTTGCTTTACAGCTTCCACGTCCCTGCCTGTCCTCAGTGGCGGATTCATCTTTGCATTGGTATTATAATCACTTACCTCCTCCTCTGTAAGGGTAAAGTAATGGGGGCAGGTCTCTGCAGTAACTTCTACCCCGTCCTTCCTTGCCTCCCTTATGGCCCTGACACCTCCGGCAGTGGAGACATGGGCTATATGAAGCCTTCCACCGGTAAGCGCTGCAAGCTCTATATCACGCTTTATCGCTATCACCTCTGCCTCTGCCGGGATACCCCTGAGTCCAAGCATAAGTGATAAAGGACCTTCATTCATCACTCCGCCTGAGGAAAGGTTCAGGTCTTCTGCGTGCGAGATTATAGTCACACCAAAAACTTTCGAGTATTCAAGTGCCCTTCTCATCAGGAGACTATTCATTACAGGGTAGCCGTCATCTGAAAATGCCACACACCCGGCCTCTCTCATCATGCCCATCTCGGCAAGCTCTTCGCCCTTCTGACCCTTGGTAATTGCACCAATGGTATAGACATAACATGCACCCTCGGCATAGGCCTTTCTCAGGATAAACTCGGTAACTGTTTCATTGTCATTAACCGGCTTTGTATTCGGCATACAACACACACTGGTAAAGCCACCTCTTACAGCAGCCATAGTACCTGTCTTTATGGTCTCCTTATACTCATACCCGGGCTCTCTCAGATGAACATGCATATCAACAAGCCCCGGCAGGACATAGAGACCACCGGCATCGATAATCTCATGTCTTGAGTCATCCTTAACCCCTAACCTTGAACCCTGAGAAAACTCCTTTATCTTCCCCTCCTCAACCAGCAGGTCTCCCTTGCCGTCAATCCCCTGTGAGGGGTCAATTATATGGCCGTTTCTGATTATCAGGTTCAAACTTTTGCCCATCATATATCCAGGCTCCTCTCTTTATCCATCACGAACAGAATCATCGGATTCATCCTCTCCTGCCCGAAAGCAGATAAAGCACTGCCATCCTCACTGCAATACCGTTTGTCACCTGCTCCAGAATTACGGATTGCACACTATCTGCAACAGCCGAGACTATCTCGATCCCGCGGTTCATCGGACCGGGGTGCATCACCATGGCCCCCGGCCTTGCAAGAGCAAGCCGCTCCAGGGTCAGTCCCCAGAGCCTGGAATATTCATCCGTAGTGGGGAAAAACCCCCGGTCCTGCCTCTCCATCTGGATACGCAGCATCATGACAACATCAATATCCCTGAGCCCTTCCTCCATGTTATGGAATATCTCTATTTCCGGATCAATAAGCCCCTCGGGAATCAGGGTTGGAGGACCAATCAGCCTTACCTCTGCCCCCAGGGTTCTGAGACAGTAAATATTGGACTTCGCAACACGGCTATGCAGGATATCTCCGACAATGGCAATTTTAAGTCCCTTCATCCTGCTATACTTCTCCATAATCGTGAAGGCATCAAGAAGCGCCTGGGTAGGATGCTCGTTAATACCGTCACCTGCATTAATTACCGAGGCATTCAGGTGTCTCGCAAGGAGGTGTGGAACCCCTGAGGAGGAGTGCCTGATAATAACAATGTCAGCGCCGAGGGCCTGTATCGTCATGGCTGTATCGATCAGGCTTTCACCCTTTACCACGGAGCTGGCAGAGACGGAGAAATTTATTACATCCGTGCTGAGCCTTTTGGCTGCAAGCTCGAAAGAAGTCCTCGTCCTTGTTGAGGGTTCAAAAAAGAGATTAACCACGGTCTTTCCCCTGAGGGTCGGAACCTTCTTGATGTCCCTCCGCAGGACATCCCTGAATCCCACCGCAGTATTTAAAATTAATTCAATCTCATCACAGGACAGGTCTTTTATGCCTACAATATCCTTATTCCTGAGTTGTCGACCTGTCTCACTCACTTATCTCTTCACTCCCTGGCAGGTTATAAGTTTCAGGATATTCCTTGTTCTCTTATTTTCCCATAACGTTTTTCTCATTCCTGATTAAGGACAACCCTGTCTTTACCACCCTCTTCCAAAAATTCAACCTCAACGTTTTCTTCATGAGAAGTCGGGATATTCCTTCCCGCAAAGTCCGCACGTACAGGTAGTTCCCTGTGTCCCCTGTCTATAAGGACTGCAAGTTCAATCCTTGCCGGCCTCCCTATATCCATCAGGGCATCCATTGCCGCCCTTATTGAACGACCGGTAAATAACACATCATCCACCAGCACAACCACCTGTCCGGTTATCTCAAAAGGTATATCTGTTTTTCTTACCGCCGGATATTCCTTGCGGATATTGAGGTCATCTCTATACAGGGCGATATCAAGCGCTCCAACAGGCACATCCCGCCCTTCTATCAATTTGATCTTCTCGGCAAGTCTTTTAGCCAGGTAAACTCCCCCCCTCTGAATACCCACAAGACAGACTCTTTCCACTCCCCTGTTCTTCTCAAGAATCTCGTGAGCCATCCTTGTAATGGTCCTGTCCATATCCTTGCTGTCAAGAAGTTCTTTTGGCATGGCATAAAAAAACCTTTCCCCGTGCTTTCAGGAGAAAGGTTTTAAATACATCAATGGCGGTTTTCAGAGTAATCTTCAAATCCCCCTGCCTTACCAGCCTCACCGGGTCAGTTTAAAGGCAGCAATATTAAAACATGAATCTTCACCTTTTTTCAACTACAGGGCTTTTTGATGTCCCTGCTTTTCAGCAAGCTGGACCCTTATTATTGCCCTGTCAAGTGCAGCCTGTGCGCGATCAAAGTCAATTTGCTCCTCTTTTCTCAGCCTTTCCTCAGCGCGCTTCATTGCATCTTTGGCCCTCTCCACATCTATATCATCTTCACGTTCGGCGCTGTCTGCAAGGATCAGTACCCTGTCTTCATTAACCTCTGCATATCCGGAGTTAATGAAGACATAACTTACTGTTGCTCCCTTTCTGCACACAAGCATTCCGATCTTGAGGGTAGTCACCAAAGGCATATGCCCGGGCAACACTCCGAATTCACCCTCCGAACCGGTAGCAACTATCTCATCAACCTCTTCTTTCAGAACCAAACCATAAGGTGATACCACCTCAAGGGTTAATTTTTCAGCCATTTAAAACTCCATTTTTTAGCTTCTATCATTAGAATCCTTAGTTCAATTCAAACATTAAATGTTTTTATATCAGGCCTTGCTCCATCCAAGCTTTACAGCCTTCTCCTCAACATCTTCAATAGTACCGACCATATAAAATGCCTGTTCAGGCATGTCATCATATTTACCGTCAATTATAGCATTGAAGCCCTTTATTGTATCTTCAAGTTTCACGTACTTCCCGGGAGTGCCTGTGAATGTCTCTGCAACATGGAATGGCTGGCTGAGGAATCTCTGTATCTTTCTTGCCCTGGCAACCGTTAATTTGTCGTCTTCAGAAAGTTCCTCCATACCAAGGATTGCAATGATGTCCTGGAGTTCCTTGTACCTCTGCAGAATTATCTGCACACCACGTGATACATTATAGTGTTCATCGCCGACAACCCTTGGGTCAAGGGCCCTTGAAGTAGAGTCAAGGGGGTCAACAGCAGGGTATATACCGAGCTCGGAAATCTGTCTTGAAAGAACAACCGTCCCGTCAAGATGTGTAAATGCCGTTGCGACCGCAGGGTCTGTAAGGTCATCAGCAGGAACATATATAGCCTGCATGGATGTAATGGAGCCCTTTTTCGTTGTTGTAATCCTCTCCTGAAGCATTCCCATATCAGTAGCAAGGTTTGGCTGATAACCCACGGCAGACGGCATCCTGCCAAGAAGGGCTGAGACCTCGGAACCCGCCAGTGTATACCTGAATATATTATCTATGAATATAAGGACGTCCTGTCCCTTATCCCTGAAATACTCTGCTGTTGTAAGCGCTGTAAGGGAGACCCTCAATCTTGCGCCGGGGGGCTCGTTCATCTGTCCATAAATAAGTGCCGCCTTGTCGATAACACCTGATTCCTTCATCTCAAGGTAAAGGTCATTACCCTCCCTTGTCCTCTCACCAACACCGGCAAACACGGAAACACCACCGTGAACAAGGGCGATGTTATGGATCATCTCCATGATAACAACGGTCTTGCCGACCCCTGCACCACCAAACATACCCATCTTGCCGCCCCTGACAAATGGAACGAGGAGGTCAAAAACCTTAACACCTGTTTCAAATACCTGGGTCGTCGGCTCCTGCTCATCAAATTCCGGCGCCAACCTGTGAATCGGCCACCTCTCATCCGTCTCAATAGGACCTGCCTGGTCATAAGGCTCACCGATAACATTGATTATCCTGCCGAGTGTTGCCTCACCTACAGGAACAGTTATCGGTTGACCCGTATCTGCAACACTCATACCGCGAACCACTCCATCCGTGGGTCCCATAGCTATTGCCCTGACTACATTGTCCCCAAGATGGGACGCCACCTCAAGGGTAAGCCGGATATCCGAGGTGCCTTTCTCCGGATCTGCGGGTTGCTCTATTTTCAGGGCATTCAGTATCGCAGGCAGTTCCGTCTCAAATTCCACGTCAAGCACTGCACCTATCACCTGAACCACCTTTCCTTTATTCATCTTTATACCTCCTGTATTGATTGTCTATTTAATGATTGACGATTTTCATAAAATGAATAATATCATTTTATTATATAGCTTCAATCATCAACCTGAAACTCTTCACAACAGAGAGAACAATCGAGTTCTCAATAGTCAATAGTCAAT
>BTTF01000071.1:0-10583 GCA_036244995.1 bacterium
TGTACTTCATGATAATCAACAGGATCAAACCCGGAGTTGATCCTGAAGAAATCGGGAAAGTCATTCCGCAGCATATTCAATGGATCAGGGAACAGATCGGCAGAGGAATAATTGTTCAGGCCGGTAAATGGGGTGACTCAGGCGGAATGGCTATCTTTAAAGCAAACAGTATTGCTGAAGCTGAGAAGATATCGGGCGAGGACCCGCTGGTTAAATCAGGATGTGTCACGCTTGAAACAGAGAGATTCTATCCGAATGTGGAGATCGAGTGATTATGAGGGCGGTATGTTTTGATGATAAACTGGAGTTTGTTAAGGATTATCCTGTGCCTGAACCAGCAGAGGATGAAGCACTTATCAGGGTTAGCCTGGCCGGGATATGCAATACCGACCTTGAAATCAGGAAAGGCTACAGCGGGTTTAAAGGGATAATCGGACATGAGTTTGTGGGGGTGGTGGAGAAGATAAACGGCAAGGACCGGGGATTAACCGGCAAGAGGGTTGTCGGTGAGATCAACTGCGGATGCGGCCTTTGCAGCTATTGCCTGAGGGGATTGAAAAAACACTGTCCGGACAGAAAAGTCCTTGGGATTGTCGATAAGGACGGGGCTATGGCTGAATATATCACCTTGCCGGTAACAAACCTGCTTGAAGTTCCTGAAAGCATTCCCGACGAAGAGGCAGTGTTTACCGAGCCTCTGGCTGCTGCGTTTGAAATCACACGTGGAGTCCACATCAAACCCACTGACAAAATCCTCGTCATGGGAGATGGAAAACTCGGCCTGCTCTGCTGTCTTGTCCTTAATCTCCTTCATCCGGACCTGTCCCTGGTTGGAAAGCATGAAGACAAACTCAGGATTGCAGGAGGGCAGAACGTAAAGACTATCTTTCTTGATAATCTGGAGCTGGAAAAGAGTTATGACACTGTTGTCGAGTCAACCGGCTCAGCCGATGGTTTTGAGATGGCCCTGAAACTGGTAAGGCCGGGTGGCACTGTTGTTTTAAAGAGCACGGTTGCAGAAGGCAGGGAGATAAACCTTGCACCTGTAGTAATTGATGAGATCACGGTTGTGGGCTCAAGGTGCGGTCCATTTAAACCGGCGCTGAGGGCACTGGAGAGGAAAAGTATTGATGTAAGACCACTCATTACAGGGATATTCCCCTTTGAGAAGGCAAACGGGGCATTTGAAAAGGCTGAAGAAAAAGGTTCTCTCAAGGTCATCATCGATTTCAGGTTAAAAGCAGTCTGTGCAACAAACTTCAGAAACAGGGGACAAACCTGAACAAATGTCTTGACAAAAATATTCCCTTCTTATATTATTCAGTTCTCATGAAGATATATATTGACGGCAAATACTATGACAAGGCTGATGCAAAGATATCGGTCTTTGACCATGGACTCCTTTATGGAGACGGAGTTTTCGAGGGCTTACGGATTTACAGCGGCAAGGTCTTCAGGCTCGAAGAACATATCGAGAGACTTTATCGGAGTGCAAAGGCAATCCTGCTTGAAATACCAATGAGCATTGAAGAGATGCAGGCGGCGGTCTTAAAGACCGTTGAGATAAACCGCAAGGAAAACGGGTATATCCGTCTCATTGTCACAAGGGGAGAGGGACCTCTCGGCATAGACCCGTCGCCGTGCAAAAGGGCAATGGTGATAATCATCGTTGCCGACATTCAGTTATACCCTGAGGAATATTACAAAAAGGGAATCGAGATAATCACGGCTTCATCCAGACGTATACCCCCGGACAGCCTTGACCCCAGGGTAAAGTCTTTAAACTACCTCAACAATATTATGGCAAAGCTCGAGGCAGAGCAGGCCGGCTGCCTTGAGGCCGTGATGCTTAACAGGGAAGGATTTGTGGCAGAATGCACAGGAGACAATATCTTTATTGTAAAAGACTCCGAGCTCCTTACTCCCGCCCCCTGCCACGGTGCCCTTGACGGCATTACCAGGAAGACAGTGATGGAGATAGCTGAATCTCTCGGCATCAGAAACCGTGAAACAACCCTCACCCGTTATGACCTGTATAACGCAGAGGAATGCTTTATGACAGGTACCGGGGCTGAAATCATTGCGGTAATAAAGATTGACGGCAGGATTATCGGCAACGGAACTTCGGGAAGGGTAACACAGATGCTGACAAAGAGATTCAAGCTGGTGATATTAGAGCAGCAGGGTCAGATAGTCTAAACGTGACCCAGGGGAACAGTGATTTCACTGTTCCCCTGGGTCTTCTCAACGTATCCTCAAATCGATTATATCTCTACATGTACATGGCATTTCTTTGTGCATATTTTGGAGCATGCCTCACAGCCGATACAGTCATCCGGATTTGCAACAGACATCACCTTGTTCCCCATATCGTCTCCATACTCATCATCACCCTCAAAGGGTTTTTCAATGAGCTCAAGGACATCCCTGCCGCAAACCTTATAGCAGCGTCCGCAACCCAGACATTTTTCAACATCAATTGATTCGATAAACCTTGGGGTCCACGGCGTGCCGCCCCTTGTTAAACAACTTGCCTGTGCCATAAATCTTCTCCTTTCCAAAAAAACATTAAAAAATAAAAGGCTCAATCAGCCTGCAAGTTAATTATACTTAAAATTTAAGCTATTGCCTCTCCATCCATCTCCCCTGTCCTTATCCTCACAGCACCGCCTATCGGTGCAACAAATATCTTTCCATCCCCGTGCTTACCCGTATAGCCGACCTTGATTATTGACTTGACAAGTTTGGTGACCACATCATCGGGTACCACTATTGTAAGCATCCTCTTGGGTACGTAAAGGGCCACCTTCGGCAGTGTATGCTCAAGGGCATACGTGGAGGGCGTGGGTTTCAGTTTAGCCGCAGTACAGTAGCTATCCGGCATCTCCGAGTCCATCTCTGCACACATGGCCCCTTTCTGCTTACCCCTTCCATCAACGCTCTGAATCGTAAGTGATGGATATCCGAGATCCTCGAGAACCTGCTTGATTTCGGGGACCTTGTCTCTCCTGATAATTGCAACAATCTCTTTCATAGGCCTTCCTCCCCGGTCCTGACGGTATAGGCGGTATCCACCGGGCTGACAAATATCTTGCCATCACCGATAAATCCTGTCTTCGCCTTTTCGTGTATTAATTTTACCACCTTCTTTTCGTCCTCATCATCAACAACTATCATGAGCAGTGTCTTTGGAAGTTCATCGTAATGCACAGGACCTACCTGGAGCCCCTTCTGCTTCCCCCTGCCAAATACCGGCATCTTTGTAACAGATGGAAAACCTGCTCCTTCCAATGCCAAGACCACTTCCTGCTCTTTCTCCGGCCTTATAAACGCCCTGATCATCTTCATCTTTTTTTTCCTCCTTGGTTATTGTTTGGTGTTTTGTCTTAAGAGCAGCAGTATAAACTGATATGCTGCCGCCCTGTATGCGCTTGTTCTTCAGTCACTGTTCAACGCTTTTTTAAGCCACGGCGGCGGAGATGTTTTCACGGCCTCAAGGAGTTTTTTCAGGGCATCCTCAATGGCAATCACCTCTTTCACCTTTACGGGCATTATGCCCTTTCTCGCAAGCCTTGCGGCTGATGGACCCCCGATATCCGTAAGGTATATAATCTTGCAATCCGCAAGCTTTTCCACTTTACTCTGCACCTTGTCCTCATGTATCTGTCCCTTTCCCTTTGTCTCCTCTATCTCTACATCCCTGCCTTCGGCAAATTCCCTCATCTCGATGAATTGATAAGCATCTCTTGTCAGTTCATATATGGCAAATTTGCCAGCCCTGCCAAAATGCTCGTCAACATTTACACCGTCTGTTGTTGCAAATGCTATCTTCATCACCGGCCTCCTTTGCTTTAATTTATCAACACGCAGATTTAAATCAGACAATCCCGGTTATAAAACATCCTGAAACAGCAGATTTGCCATCTCGTTAATCATCACAAGCGTCCCTCTGTACCCAATGGCAATTCTCGAATTATTCCCCAAAACCTTATACACGGGGAACCCCGTCTGATATAACGGCACACCAAGCCTCTTTGCCGTATCCGCTCCATGAGAATTTGAAATCAAAAGGTCGAAATCCCCGTCTATTGAGAAAAAGTCGCCAACAAGGACATTCCCTGCATAAATTCTCCCTGCAGATGCCGTGCGGGACGGAACAATCGAAAGTCCGACTTCAGCACCCATCTCACCAAGCACCTTTGAGACCTGGACCGACAGATCAGGCTCCAGGGCCATACAGACCCGTTTGCCGCCGAAATAGAAATGAGCATCCCTCATTCCGTCAATCAGCACCCTTCGCTGCCTTTCATATTTAGCAGGCATCTGCCCGCCACTCAGGGCTGAAAGCGTTTCCATGAATGCATCCACTCCCTGAAGACCGGAAAGGCTCTCAAACATGGTGTATTCAATGCCAAAACTCTCTTTCAAAAGCCTTGCCGGCCCTTCCATACTCATCCCTATCGCTATGGTAAATCCGGAACTACCCATCGTCTCAATCTCGCTCGTCCTTGTACCACCGGAAGAGAGTGCCGAGAATTCCTGTCTACTCCCGTCAAGTGCGGAAAGGTCGGGAAGGATAACCGGTTTCAGCCCAAAAGATTCGATCATCTCACGCAACTCTGTAAAGTCAGCAGGAGTCAGGTGCGAGCCAACAAGGACATTTACCTTACAGTTCCTGCCCGGAAGCCCGGCATCAGGAGAGACTGTACAATCTTCTACTTCAGCCTTCAGCCTTCTGCCTTCAGCCTTCCGTCCTCTGTCCTCTGCCTTCCGTCTTCTAACTACAGACTCAAGAATTGCCTCTACCGCCTTTGCATATCCCGTCTCCAGACCACCTTCATAGTCTGGCGTGGAGACATAGACAATTTGCCGTTTACCATTTTTCAGTTTCCATCTTTTTATCGTACCCGCCACATCATCACCCTTGACCTCTGAAAGTCCTGTGGTAAGGACACCTATCAGGTCCGGCTGCTGTTTTTCAATAACCCCTTCAACAACCGTGATCAGGTTTTCCTCACTACCCATTACAACATCCTCTGTAAAGAGTTTTGTGCTCATCAGTGCAATGGGCTCTCTGAAGTGTTTTGTTATAAGCACCTTTGCAAGGAAATTGCAGCCCTGCGCCCCGTGAATAACCGGGAGCGCCCTGTCTATCCCCTGCAGGGCAATTGCAGCCCCTATGGACCGGGAATGTTTTAAGGGGTTTATCAACACATCCCTGTCAGCTTTAGTCTTCAAAGGGGCAGAAACAGTTTGCCCGCCGGGTGCTGATACGCAAACATCTTTACCATTGAAAAACCTGACACTGTTACTTATCTGCTCTGCAAGATTTACAAGCCCGTCATATCCGGCATAGGCAGTGTGTCTCTCCTGATTCACATCCACAAAAGGAAACCCCTCTTTCATGGCAAGATAGAGGTTACGGCCGCCTGCAACAAGCATATCCGCCCCCCTCTCCTTCATAAGCTTCCTCAGGTTTGCCGGAGCAACATCCTCAATAAGAGGTGCATCCCTGCCAAGTATGGCCTTCATCTTCTCCTCATCCTCAACAGTGCTCTTCTTTGTACCCACTGCAACTATCTCTATCCCGAGATCCTGAAGGGCAGAGATAAAAGACCAGCTCTTGACTCCACCCGTATAGAGCACGGCCTTCATGCCCCGCAGATGAGCATATTTTTTCAGTTTTTCTCCAAGCCCGGTCTCTTCACTTTCAATAACTTCGTCGATCTTCTGTGCCAAGTCAAAGTCGCCCCGGTCCTTTAAACGACTTGAACGGCTGAAGCCGTCCCCCATCCCTCTCAACGCCTTTGCCATCTCTGTTTTGCCAAAAAAGGAGACCTCAACATAGGGTATCCCGTACTTCCTCTCCATCTCCCTGGCAACATTCACGAGGGCCCGGCTGCAGACCACTACATTCAGATCCGCCCTGTGTGCATAGGTTATCTCTTCAAATGTTGCATCCCCTGTAATCCTGGACATGATCCTTATGCCTGCCTTCCTTAGCACAGGCTCAATAAGCCACAGGTCACCTGCAATGTTATACTCCCCGATGAGGTTTACAAATCCCCCCTTCGCAAGGAGGTTGTCAGGGGGCTCACCTGTACCTATTACAGAATCAAGCAATACCTCCCCCGCTATCCTGTTTCCAAGGTTTTTAGGTCCTACAAACCCCGGAGCATTAACGGGTATGACCCTTATGCCGCAAGCATCCTCTGCCTTCCTGCAGATAGCATCCAGGTCCTCTCCGATAAGACCGCTTACACACGTGGAGTAGACAAAGATTGCCTTCGGGTGTACGGACCTGTACGTCTGGACAATGGCATTGAAGAGCCTGGTCTCAGAACCGTAGACAATGTCTATCTCGTCAATATCGGTTGTAAACCCCAGCTTGAACAGATCACCCCGGGATGATAACGTGCCCCTGCCTTCCCAGGTGTTTCCGCAACACGCTATGGGACCGTGAACAAGATGTGCCGTGTCGGCAATGGGCTGAAGCACTATCATTGCCCCGTCAAAGGCACAAGACTCTCCGCCACGGCTCCTGCAGAGTTTTTCCTTTTTCTCCACGCCGCAGCCACTTTCTAAAAGTTTATCAGTACCGGTTAACATTTAACATTTTCCTTCTGTGTTTTCAGACCCTTGAAATATTTTCCTGTCACCCTGAATTTATTTCAGGGTCTCATTGCTGAAACAAGTTCAGCATGACATGTTACACTGTTTGTACTCCCGGCAAATCCTTATCTTATAACATCAAAGCTCGTTGTATTCATCGTCTTTCTGTCCATCTCATCAAGAACGGTGTTGACAATCCAGTTCACCATATTCAGCACTCCCTGATAGCCGATAACCGGATACCTGTGGAGGTGATGCCTGTCGAATATGGGGAATCCTATTCTTACCAGAGGCGTCCCCGTATCCCTCCAGAGGAACTTTGCATAGGAATTCCCTATGAGTATGTCAACCGGGTCGGTAAACATCAGAGACCTCAGATGCCACATATCCTTGCCCGTGTAAACCGTTGCCTCCTGACCAAAGGGACTTTCGCTCAGAAGCGCATTCGCTGCTGCCGCGAACCTCTTGTCTCCGTTGGTGCAGACGATATGAGCCGGAATTCCTCCCATCTCCAGAATGAAACTTATCAAGCCCAACAGGATGTCCGGGTCACCGGCCAGGGCAAACCTCTTTCCGTGAACATAGGGATGGGAATCTATCATTGCATCCACTGCCCTGCCCCTTTCATCCTCAATCTCCTGAGGAACGGGCTTTCCGGTTATCCTGCTTATCTCATCGAAAAATCTGTCTGTATTTTTTACACCCATGGGCGGAAGCACCAGGGCCTCCTGACCCCACTCCTTCTCAATGTATTTCATCGTCTTTACAGTTGAATACCTTTGAAGCGCAACAGTAGCCGTGGCGTTCACGGAATCAGCAGCCTCTTCAAGTGGCGTGCCGCCCGGATACATCTTGCACTCTCCGGTATTCGGGGAATCAAAGACATCACTCGCATCCGAAAGCAGGGTGAAGTCGACACCCATGATCCCTAAAAGCCTCTTCACCTCACGGTAGTTGCCTGTATAGGTGTCAAAGCCGGGGATGATGTTTATCTTTCCGTTCGGCTCACCCTTCTTTCCTTCCGTAATGGTGGTGAGTATCCCCTTCATCATATTGTCATACCCGGTAATGTGAGAACCTACAAAACTTGGTGTATGCGCAAAGGGCACCGGCAGGTCCCTGGGGATAATGTCCTTATCCTTTGCCTGTCTTATATAGGCGTTCAGATCGTCACCGATAACCTCCGCCATGCAGGTAGTACAGACAGCAATCATCTTCGGATTATACAGGGCATATGAATTACGCAAACCCTCGAGCATATTGTTCAGACCGCCGAATACCGCTGCATCCTCTGTCATGGACGTTGATATGGCTGCCATCGGCTCCTTAAAATGCCTGTTCAGATGACTCCTGAAGTAGGCAACACAACCCTGCGCACCCTGAACAAAAGGCATTGTACCCTCAAACCCCGAGGCACAGAATATAGCGCCAAGTGGCTGGCACGCCTTTACAGGATTAATCTTTATATTCTTGCGGGCAAAGTTCTTCTCCTGATACTCTTCCGTCTTTGTCCACTCAGCTACCTCCATGACCTTTTCTGCAGGCCAGGGATTCTCAAACTCCTTCTTCTTCTCAAACTGCTCAAGGTATTCCTGCTCCTGAAAGAGTTCATTATGGTCTTTTATCTTTATCCTCTTCATCTCTTCCTCCGTATCAAACTCCATGTAGGGCTGTTCACCGTCATATCCATATCCCTGGCAAAAACAGGGAAACCGTCAAAGCCATGGTAAGGGCCACTGTAGTCCCAGGAATGCATCTGCCTGAAGGGCACACCCATCTTGTGATAGGAATACTTTTCCTTGATACCGGAACCCACCATGTCAGGCCTGAGCCTCCGCGCAAACTCCTCCATCTCGTAGAGCGTGGCATCATCCATTATCACAGCTCCCTCTTTCAACTCGGGATAGGTCCTCTTGTAATCATCGTCATGCCCGAACTCATACCCTGCGGCCACAACCTCCATACCAAGGTCTTCATAGGCGCCGATGGTATGTCTCGGTCTCAATCCACCCACATAGAGCATCACCTTCTTGTCCTCAAGCTTCGGCCTGAAGCGCTCGATTACTTCATCCATCACCGGCTTGTATTTCTCGATCAACTTCTCTGCGTTCTCCTTGATCCTGTCGTCAAAATATGACGCGATCTTTCTGATGCTCTGGTATATCTTCGTGGGGCCGAAAAAATTAAACTCGGTCCAGGGAACACCGTACTTCTCTTCCATGTGCCTGCATATATAGTTCATGGACCTGTAACAGTGGATAAGGTTCAGCCTGGACTTGTGAGCAATGCCAAGCTCGTTCACCGAGGCATCACCCGTCCATTGTGCGATAACCCTCAGGCCCATCTCTTCAAGCATCTTCCTTGAGGCCCATGCATCTCCACCTATATTGTAATCACCAATCAACGAGACATCATAAGGCGTTGATTCCTTCAGCTCACCCTTGCCAAGCACAAAGTCCCTTATGGTGTCATTGGCAATATGGTGACCGAGGGACTGGCTGACCCCCCTGAACCCCTCACACCTAACAGGCACTATCGGGTAACCGAAATCCTTTTCAGCATTTTTTGAAACCGCCTCAATATCGTCTCCGATGAGACCCACAGGGCACTCCGAGAGTATGCCGATACCCCTTGCCAGGGGGAACAGCTCTTTCAATTCCAGTAAAGCTGCCTCCAGACCCTTGTCACCCCCGTAAACAATGTCTTTTTCCTGAAAGTCCGTTGTAATGTGCATTGTGCCAAAGGTATCAATACCTGTCTGGCCGTTGTAATAATTCCTTCTTGCCCCCCAGCTGTACTGCCCGCAACCGACAGGGCCGTGACTGACCGTAATCTGGTCCTTCACAGGGCCCCAGACAACACCCTTTGCACCGGCATATGCACATCCCCTGACAGTCATGACGCCGGGCCTTGACTTTACATTGGACGTGACCTTACATGTACTGCATTCGCCGGTTGGATCATTGGGCGCTAAATGCTTGGCCCTGTCCTTACGCGTCTTTTCCGGATATGCCTCCAGTACCTCATCAATTATTTTCTGAGTCTCTTTAATGGCATTACTCATCACTCCTCCTTGTTATATTTTATGAAAGTCGGATTTCTTTAATCTTCCGGCTCGGCTTCAAGTATTCCGAAGTCCATAAGCAGGTCTTCCAGTTCATCCATTGACATCGGAGTCGGGATAACGAAGTTTTTATTCTCGGCTATCTTTTTTGCCAGTGTCCTGTACTCATCCGCCTGAGGATGGTCAGGAGAGTACTCGACCACCGTCTTCCTTCTCAACTCAGCTCGCTGGACCTCATTGTCTCTCGGAATGAAATGGATCATATGGGTATTAAGTCTTTTGGCAAGCTCGGAGATCAATTCATATTCCTTGTCCGTCTTTCTGCTGTTGCAGATAAGGCCTCCGAGTCTTACGCCTCCGCTCTGGGCATATTTGAGAATACCCCTTGAGATGTTGTTTGCAGCATACATTGCCATCATCTCTCCTGAGGTGACTATATATATCTCCTTTGCCTTTCCCTCCCTTATCGGCATTGCAAAACCACCGCAGACAACATCACCAAGGACATCGTAGAAGACGAAGTCGGTATCCGACTCATAGGCGCCGTTCTCCTCAAGGAAGTTTATGGCGGTAATAACACCACGGCCTGCACATCCCACTCCAGGCTCCGGGCCGCCTGACTCAGCACATCTGATACCCCTGTAACCGGTAAGCAGCACTTCTTCAATCTCGAGGTCCTCTACCGAACCCCTTTCCCTTGCCAAATCCATAACCGTTACCTGAGCCTTTTTATGGAGTATCAGCCTCGTTGCATCCGCCTTCGGGTCACAACCAACAATCATACACTTGTAACCAGCCTCCGAAAGGCAGGCAACTACATTCTGTGAAGTTGTTGACTTTCCGATTCCACCCTTACCATAAACAGCTATCTGTCTCATCATCATGTCCTCCTCTGAAATTTTTTCAG
>BTTF01000072.1:0-10564 GCA_036244995.1 bacterium
TATCTTGACGAGATGGGTGTTTATCAGAGCGAGGTTGGTTTTCCAACCCTGAAACATGAGATAAACTATATCAACGCCAATATAGAGCTTGCACGTGTGGGACGGATAAAGACCCTCCACCTTGAAGGGTGGTGCAGGGCGGTGCCTGAGGACGTGGAACTCTCTTTCAAGAATTGTCCCGGCCTGAAACATATCAATATCTCGATCTCAACTTCCGAGATAATGATACAGGGAAAATTTCAGGGAAGAAAGGTTTTTAAAGACCTTCTGAAGACAACTATTGAGGCCTTGAAGACCGCAAAGGCCCTTGGCGCCGAGACCGTTGGTATTAATGCAGAGGATGCCTCAAGGACGGAGCTGGAGCGTCTTATAGAGTTTATCATTGCCGGTAAGGAGGCAGGGGCCGACAGGTTTCGTTACTGTGATACCCTTGGCACAGATGACCCCATAACAATTTATGAGAGGATTAATGCACTTTCTGCCACCACAAAGTTTCCGATAGAAATGCACTGTCATAACGACCTTGGTATGGCCGAGGCCGTTTCTGTTGCAGGGGCAAGGGCAGCAATAGAGAGTGGTATGCCTACTTATATAAACACTACAATAAACGGTTATGGCGAAAGGGCCGGCAATGCCGATCTGGTATCCACCATTCTGGCCTTGAAGTTCTCAACGGGACTCAGGGAGAGGGCGCCCCTGGACGAACGTGTCAATCTGGAGATGGCCTGGAGGATAGCAAAATATGCCTCCTATGCCTTTAACATACCCATACCGATTAAGCAGGCCGGCGTCGGGGCTAATGCCTTTGCCCACGAGTCGGGAATTCATGCCGACGGTGCATTAAAGGACAGGCGTAATTATGAACTTTATGACCCTGAAGATGTCGGCAGGGGAGAGCCTGACCTGCTTCAGTCGGGGAGGGTGATAACTACAGGGGCCTATGGCGGAGTTAGAGGCTTCCGCCACGTCTATGACGGGCTGGGTATCCATTTTAAAAGCGATGAAGAGGCAAGGAGGGTACTTGAGCTGGTCCAGTATGCAAACCTTCATACCCAGAAACCACTGACCGACGATGAGTTGAGGTTTATTGCTTCATATCCTGAAGTGGTCAAGAAAATCCTGACGGTGAACTTCTGATGCACAGGATAACACTTATTCCGGGTGATGGCGTTGGTCCCGAGATAACAGAGGCCACTGTCAGGGTTATAGAGGCAACCGGTGTCCCTATTCAGTGGGATGTGCAGGAGGCTGGTGAGGATATTTACAAGAGCGAGGGGACTCCCCTTCCCGAGCGTGTTATTGAATCAATAAGAAAGAACAGGGTTGCCGTCAAGGGGCCTGTTACCACACCTGTCGGCAAGGGGTTCAGGAGTGTCAATGTTACGTTGAGACAGACCCTCGACCTCTATGCATGTCTGAGACCCTGCCGGGCTTTCAAGGGTGCACGTACCAGATTTGAAGGCTTAAACCTTATAGTTGTAAGAGAAAACACCGAAGACCTTTATGCCGGTATTGAATTTGCCAGGGGCTCTCAGGAGGCCTTGGGTTTGATCGATTACATTGAGAAGGCTGCCCGGAAACGGATAAGGGAAGACTCCGGGATAAGTATCAAGCCTATATCCGTGTTTGGTTCAGAGAGAATTGTGAGGTTTGCCTTTGAGTATGCCAGGGCCAATGGAAGAAAAAAGGTTACCGCTGTGCATAAGGCGAATATCATGAAATTCTCTGACGGGCTCTTCCTTGATGTGGCAAGGGAGGTCTCGGCAGATTACCCTGATATCGGGTTTGAGGACAGGATTATTGACAATATGTGCATGCAGCTTGTGCAGAAGCCTGAATTATATGATGTCCTTGTCCTGCCGAACCTTTACGGAGATATCATCTCAGACCTCGCCGCCGGTCTTATCGGGGGACTGGGTCTTGCGCCCGGGGCCAATATAGGCAAGGAGATAGCGGTTTTCGAACCTACCCATGGCAGTGCTCCCAAATATAAGGGACTGAACAAGGTAAACCCCCTTGCCATGATCCTCTCGGGAGTGATGATGCTGAGGCATATAGGTGAGCGTGAGGCTGCGGAGCGTCTTGAGACCGCCGTTGCAGAGGTTATAGAAGAAGGCAAAAGCGTGACCTATGATATGAAACCCGTTGCTGATGACCCAACTGCTGTCGGGACCTCAGAGGTGGCGGACGCAATTATTGAGAAAATGGCACGGTGAAATGTGCAGGAAGTTGTAACCACAAAGTCAGCTTTTATTCTTGCATTTTCTGAGACGGGAGATAGAGAATGAGAAAACTGGTTACGGTTATCGGGGCAGGTAATGTGGGAGCTACCCTTGCACAACTCATTGTGCAGGCAGGCCTGTCCGATGTCGTTCTGTATGATATTGTTGAGGGGATGCCTCAGGGCAAGGCCCTGGACATGATGGAGGCATCTCCGTTGTGGGATGTGAGCGTTAATATCAGGGGAGCTAATGATTTAAAGGATATTGCCGGTTCTCATATAGTCGTGATTACCGCAGGGGCGGCAAGAAAACCCGGCATGTCAAGGGATGACCTGCTGAATATAAATGCCGGTGTTGTCAGGACTGTCAGTAAGGGGATTGCAGAGTATTGTCCGGAGAGTATTGTCATTGTTGTGACAAACCCCATGGATGTAATGGCCCAGTTGTGCCGGGCAACGACCGGGTTCCCCGCTGAAAGGGTTATGGGAATGGGTGGTGTCCTTGATGCGGCCAGGTTCAGGACATTTGTTGCAGAAGAATTAGGTGTTTCGCCTCAGGATGTTGATGCCCTCGTGCTGGGTGGTCATGGAGACCGGATGGTTCCCATGCCACGATATACAACAGTGAGGGGGGTGCCGATAACAGACCTGCTGCCTGCCGGGAAGATCGAATCATTGATTGAGAGGACAAGAAACGGTGGCGCAGAGGTAGTTGCGCTCCTTAAGACCGGGAGTGCATATTATGCCCCGGCAGCCTCTGCCTTTCAGATGGTCAGGGCTATACTGCTTGATGAGAAGAGGGTGGTGCCGGCAGCAGCCTGTCTCAACGGTGAATACGGGATTAAGGGATTCTATGCAGGAGTGCCTGTTGTTGTCGGCTCAAAAGGTGTTGAGAGGATTATAGAGCTTCAGCTTGAAGGGAATGAGAAGGCCTTTTTTGAAAGATCAGTTCAGGCGGTAATGGAACTTGTTGAGAAGACAGGATTAGTGATTGACGATTGATTTTTGACTATTGATGATTTTCTGCGAACTCTGCGTTCTCTGCGGTGAAAAATCAGTAGTAAAGTGGTAATAGTTTATATGTCACGTAATAATAGCTGCTGTATAACGAAAAAATGAGGAGGAATCAGTATATGGAGAGGACACTTTCAATTGTTAAACCCGATGGGGTCAAGAAGAATCTTGTTGGAGAGGTGGTTGGCAGGTTTGAAAAAAACGGGTTAAAGGTTGCAGCACTCAAGATGATAAGGATGAGCAGGGATGAGGCAAAGGGTTTTTATATAGTCCATAAGGAGAGGCCGTTTTATGAGAGCCTTACTGATTTCATGTCGGAGGGACCCATTGTTGTGATGGTGCTGGAGGGTGAGGATGCCATATCAAAGGTAAGGGGTATCATGGGAGCCACTAACCCAAAAGAGGCCGTCCAGGGGACGATAAGGGCGGATCTGGCCTCTGATATAGAGAGGAATATGGTCCATGGTTCTGACTCCCCGGAGTCTGCAAAGTATGAGATAGGCTATTTCTTTTCTTCCCTTGAGATGGTTAATGCCGGTCAATAAGATAAAAAG
Source organism: bacterium (assembly GCA_036244995.1). GTDB lineage: Bacteria > Nitrospirota > Thermodesulfovibrionia > Thermodesulfovibrionales > JdFR-85 > BMS3Bbin07. The sequence goes on from BTTF01000072.1 coordinate 3,790, forward strand.
ATAAAAAAGGACCCCGCCCCTTTAAGGGGCGGGGTTATATAAGGAGGAGGTTTGGGGTTGTGCACTTTTTTGCTACCGGATTCCGCCTCTTTTGAAACGTTGTATATAGTTGTAAGGCTTAATCGGAGCGTCAAGTTCAAATTCTTTAATCTCGCCTGTTGATGTCTGTGCAAAACCTTTAATGGTGCCTTTTTTGGTTATCATTCCGACTATGCTCGACGGTGCTCCCCTGCCTATGTCCTTTCTCCTGTCAACAGTGGGCTTGCCGATTCCCTTGTCTTCCACAAACACATGATTTCTGAAGGAGGTTCCGGTCTCATAATATACAACGTAAACATTGCTCTCTCCTTCAGGAGAACACATATTAGTGTCAGGCAGGTAAGTTGCCCAGGCAACGAGACCTCCCATGACCAGGGGTTTTACAAAATTCCTCTCCCCGGAGATCGGGAAGTCTATATACCAGCCGTCGGATGAATTAATTTCACTGATTAGTTCCGTCCAGTTGGAAGCACCGGTGACCCCTGTTATGGCGCTGCCGCCGACTGAGACAACGGCATTGCTTACATCGAGCAGGTTCCCCTGGGTGACGGTATCAGTACATGAGTAGTTGTCGGATATCCATGGTTTGCAAGTGTCCTTTATTCCGTAAAAAGCCTGCTGGTCGGTATCTGCCTTGTCTGACTGGTCAAGGAATTTGCCGGTGCCGAAGAATACCCACAGGTTGCCGTCTCCATCCAATGCTGCAGAAGGGGAAGCTGTTACGGGCTTGTCCGGGTCATAGAGTGTTGAGAGGGTCCAGTTTCCGGGGTTGGTACCGTTCTGTGTTACCAGTCTTAACATATTCCCCTGCCACGCGTTGCCCTGTTCGTATGCCGTGCCCATATAAACCACGTCGGAAGTTTGATCATTGTTTACATCCACGGAAATGGCATCCGCCATAAAGGCATTGTTATTGCCTGAAGGGAATTTCTTCCAGTAATTGCTTGAGAGATTCCAGTCGGATACCACGCCGTATGTCCCTGTTAAATCAAGGATATACACTGCTCCTTTGGTGCTGCGGGAACATTTGACATCTGTTGTCGGTCCTGAGCCAAAAACGGTGAACCATTTATCAGCGCCTATTCTGACGATAGCGGGATAGACGGAAGTAAACCCGAGGTCGTCATCAGTGAACGTCCAGAGGAGCTTTGGTGCCTTTTCAGGGTTAGTGATATCCAGTGCAAAGTAGGTTGACCTGAAGGTCCTTGTTTCCGTGCCTGAGCCAAAGTCGTCTGTTACACAAACAGGCTTGCCACCATATCGCATTCCGCCTATCAGGATCGTTCCCCATCCACCGGGATGAGCATCGTCGGCAGGATCAAAAATCCTGACATCGGCAATCCTCGGCTTCAGATCCACATAATAGACATGGGTGTAATCAGGGTCAGTGAGCCACTTCAGGTGGGGCAGCAGGTCCCTTGGGATAAATGACCATAGCTCTTCGCCAAGCCGGTAGCTGCCTGATGAACATTCCGAATCGCTGATAATACCGTTATTGTTGCCATCACCACCAATACAGAATTTATTGATACTCTCACCGGCGTTGTTTTGCCGGTCATAAAACCCCCCGTTGAAGGCATGGAGCATTCCGTCATTGGCGCCTGCATATACAACCGTTCTTCGGTTATAGTATTTGTTCCTGAAAGCCGCATATGTGTTGTCATAAATATAAAACTTCTCGTTGGGCCGTGCCACACTTGTAGGGGTGGAATAGATTATATCCCCTAACTTCCATGTAGCTGTATTCCCGTCGATGGTGCGGGTCCTTGACCTGTATCCGTCAGGATGGCCTGAGTCGGTTACACCTTTGAGGTCATCTCCACGCATCCAGTTGATAATATTTTTTGCCTCTGTGTTGTCTGCTGCCCTCAGAAACGGCCTGAGGGTAGAGGCGTTGGAAGCAGAAAAGTCGTTTGTAAGGAGTGTTGAGCCGTCCTCTGTGGTGTATATTTCTCTGTCGGCAGGGTTTTTTTCAAAGAGAAGCCTTCCTGCCTCCCACAACGGGGTTATATCCGTGAACTCTATAGAGTCAACTTTCCGGTCGTTGGTGCATGTACCGGTATTGATCCTGCCGTCACCATCCGAGTCAATGCAGTCAAAGAAGCCGTTTTTATCTACATCTTTAAACCGGTCGACCATGACCTTTTTTTCCGCCTTGTTAAACCATGTGCGTATTATTAAATCCGTCCCGAGGTCAAGACTCTTGTTACCGTTCGTATCTTCTCTCAGATTTCCATAAGCGTCAACCGATAACCCCTGGAGATAGCCGAGCCACTTTACCTCATTGAGTCCTTCCATCTTTGACGGATAGAAATAAGCCTGGTAAACCGCACCTTCACCTTCGCCTGTTGTTGTAAGCACGCTTACCGCAGTCCCTGAAAGGACGCGGCTAAGGATACCGGTAAGTGCATTAATAAGGGCATTTTCAAGGGCATATCCTTCCTGGGCCTCAAAATAATTGTCAGGTTCACCGTCCCCGTTTTTGTCGTACTCCTCGGGAATATCCGGGAGAAAGTTTCCGTTCAGGTCTTCGAACCCACCGTTTCTTGCAGCCTGCTTCAACAGCCGGCGACCGTCAGGGGACCCGCCACTGAAGGCTGCATATACGAAATATGATGTAATATACTGGTCTCCTTCCAGATCCGGTCTCAGGTCCCTGTACTTGCCGTTTGTGGCATCAGCATGGCTCCAGAGAGCGATGTCGTCGATGTAGTGAGAACCATTGGATGACCAGAAATAATCCTGTCCGGCCCACGGGGGGACCGGATTCTTACCATCCGTATACTCGGGAGAATAGCCTTCAATCTCTGACGGCAACATCGTGTCCTGTGTCGGTTCACCGTCTGTAATTACAAGGATAAAGCTTTTTGCACACCAGAGGTAATCCGGTTGTCCGGTTTTGTTAAAGTTGAACGGGTCTGCAGTGCTGCCCACCTTGTATGATTTGCTGTTGGATGTATAGTACCTTGGGCCGGTGTTAGCGGTTGTGCTGTCCTGGGCAAAATATCCTGTTGCGGTCCAGAGCGCCTCGGCCAGGGGTGTCCATGTGCTTGGACGCTCGTTCTCTATTGCAGTAATCATGCTGCTGGAAAGACCGTCACCGATCTCGGTCTTTATGCGTCCGCCCTGCGAGGTGTTAAAGAACTCAAGTCCCCACCTGACCTTGTCTGCCAGTCTTTGTAAAACACCGAGGGGTTCGTCGGACAGATGAATCTTGACGCTGTAATAATAGCCGCTGGTAATCAAATTACCGTAAGAACAATCTCCGTTGGAGTGGCTGACCCCGAATTTTGACACACTGCTTGATCCGCGGTTGAACCTGAAACAGCGCTCCCCGCCGTAGGGCGTATAATCCCCGGCGCCGGTGATCCGTTTCAGATATCCCCTGCCGGTGTAATCAGCCTGTTCACTAACGAGGTCGTGGGGGTTTCCCAGGCCTGACCTTGACACGGCCTTTCCCCCTACAAGGACTTTTCTGGCAATATCGACTCTCCTCATTGTGAGCCAGTTCAGGAAATTTCCATCCCACTCATTTGATGTCTTTGCCCTTTCAGATTTGTTGCCTGTTTCTTCAAACCTTGAGTTTTGATACTCGTACCATTTGTCGGGATTGAAATAACCGTAGTAATCTGTTCCCGGGACAAAACCTTCGCTGACACCGGAGTCGTTGAAGTCATAGGCAAAGAAGAACATCGAACCGGAGTTGTCAAGCAGGATAAGCACATTTGGTTTTACAACACTTCCAATAAACGGCGGATAGGATGTGTAATCGCCGGGGGTTGGGGCGGTGCAGGTCGCTGAGAATGCCTGCCCCTGGAAAATTATAAGGCTCATTATCGCAACTGAAATCGTAAGCCATATTTTATTTAAATAATTTTTCATGTCAGTTCCTCACAACAATTGCCTTAACTTCTACGGCACATGTATTTTTTAAAGTGACTGTTACTGTATCAACAGCAACCAGCCCATCCGTACCGGTCCCTTCCTCCGTATCAGTGGAGTCGGATATTTTGTAGCCGTCACAGAGCGCTATCTTTTTGCCATCTACAACTATAAAATCCTTTCCATATCCTGACAGCGTGCCTGTTACGGTCTTCGCACCCATGGCAAAAGACAGGCTTGTAAACAGGATAAAAACGATGGCTGTTATCATGATTGTGAGTAATTTTTTCATGGTCCCTCCCCTGGATGTTAATCACACCAACCGATAAGGAAATACACTGCACCTACGGTGGCTTCAGAGCCTGAAGCTCCACTGCTTGTTGCATTAATTATGTAAGTCTTCTTTACTATCGGCGGCCCCCCCTCCTCAAGTGAATAACCGGGACCGGGGTCACCTGCGGTGACATAATCAATATCAACACTTACATTATTGTTCCTTCCTGTATTAACCGAAAAATTCTCAGTGTCGGGGTCCAGTTGAGATATACAGTTTCTTTCAGCACTCAAATGCTCCATTCTGTCTGTCAGCTTACCATGAGAAATATCCGTGAACTCGAGATTATTAATATTTCTCAATATCGGCTCACTCAGTTCTATTCCTGAATCAGCAGAAGAAAGGCCTATCTCCCTGAGCCTCGTGTTCCCTGCGATCATGACTTCAGTCGTAGATGTCGAAATTGCCAGAATTCCGATTGCCGTTAAAGCCAGGAGGGAAAGAAGGGCAATGATCAGGATGAACCCATCCTGTCCATTGAATGTATCCCTCGACATTATGTTCCTCTGTCTCTTTTTCATTACAGGTTCCTCACCGCGACTTCCATCCGCCACCATCTCCTTCTCAGAGCGTCATTGGTGGCGGGCAAATTACGGTTTTCTATTGTTGCGGGTGGATTGCCCAGACCCTGAAAATTCGGGTCGGGCCGTGCTGTTGATGCAAGGATATTTACCCTGACCGTATCATTATTCACCAGGGCAAATTGCAGATCTTCTATGTTTTGAGCAATAGTATCAATGTCCGGGTCAACACTGTTTAATCTCCTGATCCTCTGTAATTCGGTTCCGACTACCTGATAGGTGTAGTCCTCAATCAGATAAACAGGCACTCCCTCGCCATCGTCACAGCTGCCGTTACCGTTTGAGTCTGCAAATATGGGGAATGACTCATCTACAGGGTGCTGCAATTGTATTTTGAAATCTGTACCGCCACCTGAAGTAACTATTCCATATCTGATTCCGGCTATGCTGATATTTTTTTTGTCGGTAGTATTTATATTCTCCAACGTTTCACTACCGTCAGGCGGTACGAGAATGAGGGTGGTATCATCCGGGCTTATGGCATTACCATTGCCGTTGCTGCATAAGGTCCCGGCTTTTCTGAAGGCCCCTATCAGGGTAATCCGGTCGGGGGCGTTGGTATTATCTGTAAGGGTCAGCACCTGTGTAAAGCCGTTTATATTGAATGCACCGTTTTTCAGTAGGCCAAAGCCTGCCTCTCTGAGGTCACTGGCAATTATGTTGAGAGATATCCTGGATGTAGAGTTCAACTCAGTAACCTGGTCCTGTGACGTGAAGGAACGCTGCTGGGATATATATGATGAATAGATAGCGCCTGTTATTATCATACTGATGACAATGACGACCAGCAATTCAACGAGCGAATAACCGTTTTGTCCCGTGCGCTCCGACTGTCTTTTATGGTGTTGCTGTTTCATCCCATTTAACTCCGTTAAGTGTGACTGAATGATTGCCGCCGTTTTTGTCGGTCCAGCATACCCTGACAGCAATTGCCTTTACATTGTTCATGGCAGCGCCGCCGGCACACGCTCCCGGCGGGGCAGGGGTACATACACGTGCATTAGGGGTTGGGTCGTTTATGATCACGTTTCTGCAATCATCTTCCACCCACCATATCCTGGTAAAAGTCATTCCTCCAGCTCTTGTTACTGGGTCGTAGTCAGCGTCTCCTGAACCAACAGGATTCTGCAGAATCGTGTTGTCTTCCTCGGTCGGGTGAGTGTAGGCTACAAACATGCTGTTGACGGCGCCTGTATCGTTCCTGACAGGAGTAGACCGCATCCTTTCCAGCAAGTCCTGGCCCAATTCCGACGCAATCTGCGTTTCTCTTCCTAATGCATTGCCTGACACTGCCATATATTGCATCATGGCAACGCTCGTCAGGCCGACTGCCAGGATTACAATAGCCACAAGGACCTCGATAAGGGTAACCCCTTTTTTGTTTGTGATTGGTAATGAATATGAATTAAATTGTTTTTCCATTGTTTTCTCTATACTGTGTGTGAGTTATTCTTGCAGTATGAGTTATAGCAAAATCGATACCAAAATAATTTTGCTTGTGTTTTCAGGGGTTTTGTTGTTGCAGCAGAGAGAATTATGGAATCCGGTTCATAGTTTGTGTAAACGGTTGTCAGGATGAGAATGACTGAAGGTACTGCCATTCTCATCCTTTTCCCCGTCTTACTCAATTTATCGGCTGGATTTGGGTTAGGCTTGTTATTCCCGACACGCTCCTGTTTTAAAGCCCACGATGGCGCTCTGTAATGAAAAGGGCGTTTTTATTTCAATCCCCGGGATATTCCCCAGAGAAGTCTGGGCAAGCGCTTTGAGCGAACCGCCCCTTGTAACCGTGGCGTTTACACTTGCAAACCCCTCCCCGGCGAGTTGTTGTTCCCTTCCAACCGTTGCGGGTTTGCTCGCTATTTCGTTTGTAAAGACATAGTCCTTATAGGCAGTGCCTGTCTCGTAATAGACTGCCCAGAGGTATCCGCTTCCCTGG
>BTTF01000073.1:0-10155 GCA_036244995.1 bacterium
GCAAGGAATGTGACTATGAATTGGGCTGGTGTATGGTTGTCTTCAAATATATCCTCAAACCTCATGGTCTTCTCTCCTTCAAGTTTCTCCGTGATAAGATTCATTCTGTCCTTTACAGTAAGTGTCTCTCTCGTGATAGTCACCATCTCGGGAGGCGCTGTCTCAAGAAGCTTTTTAAGTGCAGCTATCAGATCAAAGATATTTGCATCGAACAGATATGGCTGACTTTCTGTCTCTTCGGCATCGGGAAGAGAGGGTTCCCTCCAGAAGTAGTCAGACCACCTTTCCTGTCTGTCCTTCAGGTCAAATGCCATATTCCTGAATGCCTGATATTCTATTAGTCTTTCAACAAGCTCTATCCTCGGGTCTTCCCGATCCTCAGGAGGCACATCCTCATCAACCGGCAGCAGCATCCTGGTCTTTATCTGTATAAGAGTGGCTGCCATTACAATAAACTCCCCGGCAATTTCGAGGTTCAGTTCCTTCATCAGGTCAAGGTATTCAATATACTGACGTGTGATTTCAGATATAGGTATATCGTAGATATCTATCTTGTTTTCCCTGATAAGGTGCAGGAGGAGGTCCAGGGGGCCCTCAAAGAGGGGTAGTTTTATGCTGTAGCCGGTCTCTGCCATTTTCGTGCAGTAAGTATCTTACTTTTCTTCCTTCAGAAGTTTGTATTCAATGCTGTCAACAAGTGCCTGCCAGGAGGCCTCGATTATATTCTCGCTAACACCTACAGTGTTCCATCGGCTCTCTGCATCACCTGTTTCAATCAGGACCCTCACCTTTGCCGACGTTCCTCTGCCGGCAGCCAGCACTCTTACCTTATAGTCAATGAGTTTGACGGTCTTCAATTGAGGATAGAAGTTTTCAATCGCCTTTCTCAGGGCATTATCCAGGGCATTTACAGGGCCGTCACCTGTGGCGGCAGTATGCTCAATACGACCACCCACCTTTACCATTATAGTGGCTTCACTCAGGGGTTCCTCTCCTTCCTTCCTCTTCTCTACAATTACCCTGAATCCTATAAGATCAAAGAATCTCCTGTGGAGCCCCAGTGTCTTCTTCATAAGCAGCTCAAATGATGCCTCTGCAGCCTCAAACTGAAAACCCCTGTTCTCAAGGTCCTTGATTGTGGCCAGTATCTCCATAAGCCGGGGAGAGTCTTTTTCTATATGGAGTCCGAATTCCTCAGCCTTCCTCAGGACATTACTCCTGCCCGCAAGGTCGGAGATGAGAATCCTGCGTGAGTTTCCAACGAGTTCAGGCCTTATGTGTTCATAGGTCTCAGGCCTTTTTGCAATGGCTGAGACATGCATTCCGCCTTTATGGGCAAATGCGCTTTCCCCCACATATGGCTGCCGTTTGAAGTGTCTCAGATTCGCAATCTCGGTTACAAACCGTGATGTCTCCATGAGCCTGTTGAGCTGCCTGTCAGTGATGCAGCCGTAACCAAGCTTGATCTGGAGGTTTGGGATTATGGAGCAGAGGTTGGCATTTCCGCACCTCTCACCAAGGCCGTTTATTGTGCCCTGTACATGCCGGGCCCCTGCCTGGACTGCAATCACGGAGTTTGCCACACCACACTCGGAGTCATTATGGGCATGTATGCCTATCGGGGCTTTTAATACCTTTTTTGTTTCGGATGTTATCTTTTTTAGTTCTCCGGGGAGGGTGCCGCCGTTTGTGTCGCACAGGACAAGACAGTCTGTGCCTGCCTCCCTGGCTGCAATCAGACACTTTATTGCATAATCCGGGTTGTCCTTGTAGCCGTCGTAGAAATGTTCGGCATCAAAGAAGACCTTATCCAGCCTCTCCCTGAGATAGCGGATTGTGTTATATATGATGTCGAGGTTTTCCTTAAGGTTTATCCGCAGGGCATGCTTTACATGAAAATCCCAGGATTTGCCGAAGATTGTGGCAATCCCGGTCTCTGCGGCAAGGATGGATTTTACGTTACCGTCATTCTCCACCTTGATTCCCGCCCTGTGGGTACTGCCGAATGCCACAACAGCGGCATTCTGCAGGTGCAGTTTCCCTGCCTTTCTGAAATACCGGGCATCCTTTGGATTGGCCCCTGGAAAGCCTCCTTCTATGTAATGTACGCCGAACTCATCGAGTTTCTCTGTAATCCTGAGCTTGTCCTCTACAGAGAAGTTCACATCCTCGGCCTGAGAACCATCCCTCAATGTTGTATCATAAACCTCTATTTTCGTCATTTCCCTACTCCTCTGAATCTCTAACAGTTATTAATAAATTACTCTAAATTTGATTTAAAAAACAAGAAACATTCGGAGCCTGAAACGGTAATTGCCGGTATTTTAGGTTATTGAGTTGAAAGAAACTCGCCTTAAGAGTTAAAATACATGCCCAGGATTATTTTTTCCCCTATAAATTCAGTGAAAGGAGTTGTCTGATGCCTGAAGGAATCAAGATACTTACGGGTAATGCCAATAGGCCCCTTGCTGAGGAGATCTCGAATTTTCTCGGTGAACCCCTTACGGATGCCACTGTTACAACTTTTATCGATGGAGAGATAATGGTCCATATTGATGAGAACGTCAGGGGGGCTGATACTTTTGTTATCCAGCCTACGTGTACCCCTGTTAATCATAATATAATGGAATTATTATTGATCATTGACGCCCTCAAGCGGGCATCTGCAAGGAGAATTACCGCTGTCATCCCTTACTATGGGTATGCCAGACAGGACAGGAAGGTGCAGCCCAGAGTTCCAATCTCTTCAAAGCTTGTGGCAGACCTGATTGAGACTGCCGGAACTCACAGGGTCCTTGCCATGGACCTGCATGCCGGGCAGATACAGGGTTTTTTCGATATTCCGGTCGATCATCTCTATGCCACCCCGGTTCTTCTTGATCACATAAGAGAGCACTATCCCAATGGGGACCTTGTCATTGTATCCCCGGATGCAGGTGGTGTCGAGAGGGCAAGGGCCTTTGCAAAAAGACTCGGATGCTCCCTTGCCATAATTGATAAACGGAGAGAGCGTGCAAATGTCTCCCAGGTAATGAATGTTATCGGTGATGTCACGAACAAGGATGCAATGATACTTGATGACATAATTGATACCGCCGGGACAACAGTGCAGGCAGCGCAGGTACTGAAGGAGAGGGGTGCCAGGAGGGTTTCCGCCGCATGTACACATGCAGTGCTCTCGGGACCGGCCATAGACAGGATAAACGCCTCTATCCTTGAAGAGGTTATAGTCACAAATACCATACCCCTTGACATCAAAATGGAAAAATGTAGTAAAATAGTTAGTTTAAGTATAGCCCGTATTTTTGCTGAATCAATAAAGAGAATACATGAGGAAACATCAATCAGTTCCTTGTTTGTGTAATTAAAAAAATACTCTTTTTGATGCAGATTAAACAGGATGTAAAAGTCTGCGTCCTGATTTTGAAGGAGGAATAAATGGAAAGGATTACTTTGAGCGCAGAACACAGGACCGAGGCAGGAAAGGGCATTGCCAGGTCATTGAGACGTCAGGGATATATGCCTGCCGTGATTTACAGGGCAGGCAAGTCAACGCCTATAAAACTGAAGAAGCAGGATATTGTTAATTTTCTGAATTCCACAATGGGCGAACAGGTGATGGTTAATCTCAGGTTTTCCGATGGTAATTTAAGGTTGGCCCTGTTGAAGGATTATCAGGTTGATCCCGTAAAGGGGGAGCTCCTGCATACTGATTTTTATGAGGTTTCACTTAAGGAAAGGGTGAGGGTAACGGTCTCTATAGTACTGACCGGTGAACCCGTAGGTGTCAAGAAGGAGGGTGGGATATTGCAGCAGGCCCATTCTGAAGTGGAGGTCGAGTGTTTACCTGATGTGATCCCCTCGCATCTTGAGATTGATGTCAGCGGGTTGAAAGTCGGTCACTCTTTACATGTCAGTGACCTTTTCCTTCAGGAGGGTATTAAGGTTTTTGATAGTCCTGAAGAAGTTATAGCAACGGTCATAGCGCCGACCATGGAGGTTGAAGCGGTTGCTTCTGAAGAAGCGGAGGCTGCCGAGCCGGAGGTGATAAAGAAGGGGAAGAAGGAAGAGGCGGAAGAGGGCTGATATAGTTGTGGGTGATAGTTGGCCTGGGGAACCCCGGCAGAAAATACAGTGGGACGCGTCATAACATAGGGTTCAGGGTAATCGATTCCCTGTCGGAGAGACTCCGGATAGTCTTTACTGAAAAAGAAAAATATCTGAAAGGTGAGGGGTTTTACAAGGACAACAGGCTTATCCTTGTAAAACCCCTCACTTATATGAACCTCAGCGGAGTAGCTGTCAGGGAGGTTATAAGAATGAGAAATTGTCCTCCTGAGAGGCTCATTGTTGTTCATGACGACCTTGCACTGCCGGTGGGAAGGATCAAGATCAGAGAGAGAGGCTCTTCCGGTGGACACAGGGGTATTCAGTCCATTATCGAATCCACAGGCACAAATGAATTCATTCGTGTAAAGATAGGTATCGGCAGGTCCCCGGAAATTCCTGCCGAAGTCTATGTCCTCAAAAAATTCACTCCTCAGGAGAGAGAGATTATCAATGAGGCTGTTGATTCGGCATCTGATGCAGTCCTGTCTATTATTGACAAAGGTATAAGCAGGGCAATGACCGAGTACAACAGATAGCCCTTCCCATGAAAAAGAAGAATCCACGGTTGCTGGCACTTCGTGCTTTAACTGAAATATGGCGGAAGGACAAGAGACCCCGGGAGGTGCTTGACTCTTATGCCGCCACACTTGACAGCAGGGACATGGCCTTCATCCAGGAACTGGTCTATGGTGTTATCAGGAACAGGCTTTACATTGACCGGTGCCTGACTGCATACCTTAAAAACCCTTCAGGACTTAAACATGCTACACTGAATAACCTGAGGCTTGGTGTCTATCAGGCATTTTTTATGCGGGTCCCCGACAGGGCTGTTGTGTTTGAGACAACAGAGGTTGAGAAGGCTGCGGGAAGAAACGCAGGGCTCGTCAATGCAGTGCTCAGAAAGGTCGTAACCGGGAAGGCATGCCCTCCCTTGCCGGAGGACCCGATGGAGAGGATATCCATAGTTACATCTCATCCCGGATGGCTTGTAAGAAGATGGATTGAACGGTTTGGTGTCACTGAGGCAGAGGCCCTGGCAAAGGCAAATAATACGATACCACCGCTGACCCTTCGGGTAAATACACTCGGAACAGACAGGGAAAAAGTGGCCGGGAGATTGTCTGAGATGGGCATAGAGTTCAAATATACTGACTTCTCACCTGCCGGGATAAAGATACAGGGTAGTTATGTATTCAGGGAGATAGAGGGTTTACTGGGCGATGTCTTTATTCAGGATGAGGCGGCTCAACTGATAACTTATATTTTACAGCCCCGGGCGGGTCAGGCAATACTTGATGCCTGTGCAGCCCCCGGCGGGAAGACGACCCATATTGCTGAGTTGACCGGGGACAGGGCAAGGGTTTATGCTGTGGAGAGCAGTGCCGAACGGTTAAGGATTTTACAGGAAAACGTCGGGAGACAGGGCCTCGAATCAGTTAAAATGATCTGCTCGGACATAGGGGAGTTCAGGCCCCCGGAAATGTTTCACAGAATTCTGCTCGATGCACCCTGTTCGTCCCTTGGTGTTATCAGGCGTAATCCGGATGTCCGGTATAAACACAGCCCGGAGATTCTGAGACGTTTTCATGAAAAACAGGTGGAGATGCTTACCACTGTGAGCAGGCATCTTCTTCCCAACGGGATACTGCTGTATTCCGTCTGTTCTACAGAGCCTGAGGAAGGGGAGGAGGTTGTAAGGAGATTCTTGCATAAAGAAAGGGAATTTTTTATTATAGAGGACACGGAAAGTTTACCCTCAACTTATGATAAAGGCCCTGCAGTGAATAATTTGAGAGAATTGATAAATGATGAGGGATACTTCAGGACCTATCCGCACAGGCATGATATGGACGGTTTCTTTGCAGTGAGGCTCTCAAGAAAAGGAATATGAAAGGTTTTATAAAAATAATTCTCTACATCTCGTTGTTTATCTTCCTGGCCATTACGAGCAGTTATCTTACCTTTTGGGTGATGGGTTCCAAAAAGACCGTTACAGTCCCTGACCTCAGGGGTCAGAGCCTTGTTGAGGCAAATAAGGAACTCCTGTCAAAGAGACTTTATCTGAAGATAGGGGGGGAAGACTTCAGTACGGAAGTGCCGACCGGATATATCATCAGGCAGGAAATTCCCCCGGATAACAAGATAAAGGAAGGGCGTACCATACGGGTAATAATCAGTAAGGGGCCACGGATATACTATATGCCGTCATTTGTCGGGCTCAACCTGGACGAGGCAAGAGAACTTGCAATAAAAAAGAGTATAAAGATCAGAAAGATTATCAAGGTTCACTCTGATAGTTTTGAAAAGGGCACAGTGATTGCACAGAGACCTGCCCCTGAGGAGAAGGGTTCAGATAATATTACCTTTCTCCTGAGTAAAGGACCTTTTCCGACACTTTATTCGTGCCCTGATTTTACGAAGATGTCTCTTGATGAGGCGAAGGCCCTGTCAGACCGGCTGGGGATAGATATTGAATTGATCGATTACGGCAGTGTCATAGCAGAGCAGACACCTCCCCCGGGAAGTATTATAAGGAAAGGAGAGTCCGTTAAATTAAAATTAAAGTACGAGGAGGAACAGGAGATCAGATGGTTATGATTGCACCGTCCATACTTTCGGCTGATTTTACCAGGCTTGGCGAAGAGATAAGGAAGGCAGACGAAGCCGGAGCTGATATGATTCACATTGATGTAATGGATGGCCACTTTGTTCCGAATATCTCCGTAGGCCAGGAAGTGGTGAGAGGGCTCAGGAAGGCCACAGGTCTGCCCTTTGATGTTCACCTTATGATAGAAGACCCTGACAGGTATCTCTCTGACTTTGTTAATGCCGGGGCTGATATAATTACAGTGCATCTGGAGGCCACCTCCCATCTGCACAGAACAGTTCAGTGGATAAAGGAAAGCGGTAAAAAAGCAGGGGTTTCAATCAATCCGGCCACCCCGGTGTGGAGCCTTGAAAGCATACTTTCAGAGGTTGACCTCGTGCTTGTAATGTCGGTCAACCCGGGTTTTGGCGGGCAGAGCTTTATTCCACAGAGTCTTGACAAGATCAAGACGCTGAAGAGGATTGTCCGGGAGAGGGGGCTTGAGATCCTTATTGAGGTGGATGGGGGTGTCAAGATAGATAATGCGCGAGAGATTGCTGATGCAGGTGCAGATATACTGGTTATGGGGTCGGCTTTCTTTAACTCAGAGGATTATTCTGAAGTTGTCAGGAGATTCAGGGTGGAGAATGGGGCCTGATATTGTCGTTTCAGACTCCCGGGTGCATTATATCTACAGAGGGCTTGCCTGATGTCAAGAGCTTTAAGTGGAAATATAGTTGGAACTGCGAGGCCTGACAGTCCTGCCGACAGGGCCGGCATCAGGCCTGGTGATATGTTGCTGACCGTTAACAGAAAGAGAATCCACGACTCAATTGATCTTGTTTTTTATACTGATAGCCTGGATTTGAATATCTCGGTAAAGAGAAAGGACAGGATTATACGGACCAGGATAAGCAGGGAGGAAGGAGAGAACCTTGGTATAGAGCTTCGTCCGTTTCGCATAAAGACCTGCAGGAACCGGTGCATTTTCTGCTTTGTGAGTCAGTTGCCAAAGGGGTTGAGGCGGAGCCTTTACATCAAGGACGAGGATTTCAGGATGTCTTTTCTCTACGGTAGCTACATTACCCTGTCCAACTTAACCCCCGCAGAGAAGAAGAGGATTATTGAACAGAGATTAAGCCCCCTTTACATCTCGGTCCATTCCACAGACAGGGAGACAAGAAACACCCTTCTTGGTAACAATAATGCTGTGGATATAATGAAGGAACTGAAATGGCTTGCAAAGAACAGAATACGTATTCATGTGCAGATTGTCCTCTGTCCGGGATACAATGATGGGGATAGACTCATGAGTACCATAAATGACCTGCATAAATTCTATCCATATGTCTCATCTATTGCAGTCGTGCCTGTTGGTCTGACGAGGCACAGGAAGACTCCCCTGAAGCCGGTGGGGAAAGACGAAGCCCTTGAAACCGTTTCTATAATATCGGATTTCCAGAAGAGGTTTATGAAAAAGCACGGTAATGCCCTGGTATATGGCTCTGATGAACTTTATATCCGGGCGGAAAAGAAGTTTCCTTCCCTTAAGTATTATGGTGAATTTCCACAGATTGAAAATGGTGTTGGTATGGTTGCTCTTTTTCTTCATAAGGCTGCAAGGATTAAATCCCTTAAAAGGCCCTCCGGACAGAGATTCCTGACCGTAACCGGGGTGTCCTTTTATCCATTCCTTAGCAGATTTGTTGAGCGCCTGAACAACCAGGTCTGTATAGATGTTATCCCTGTAGAGAACAGGTTTTTTGGTGAAACGGTGACAGTAGCAGGGCTGCTTACGGGAAGGGATATCATACAGAGTGTTGCTGATAGATCCTCTGATTATGATGTTCTGCTTCTCCCTGACGTTATATTCAGGGACGGGCAGGATGTCCTTCTCGACGATATAACAGTGGAAGAACTGGAACGTATATTGAGGATCAAGGTGAAAGTGGTTGATCCGACCCCCCGGGGATTAACAAACGCACTGGAGGAATAAAAAATATGTCTATTAATGCCGGAACAAAAATAACAGGTCTTATCGGTTATCCTGTAGAGCATAGCCTGTCGCCCGACATGCACAATGCTGCCTTTGAGCATCTTGGCCTGAATTACTGCTATATTGCCATGCCTGTTAACCCGGGGGGCCTTCCGGATGCCGTTAAGGGCATAAGGGCGCTAAACTTCCATGGCTGCAATGTTACCGTGCCGTATAAACAGGATGTAATTCCACTCCTGGATGAGATTGATGATGAGGCAGGGTTTATTGGCGCCGTAAATACCATAAGGAATGACAGTGGTCTGTTGAAGGGATTTAATACAGACGGCAGGGGGTTTATGGAGTCATTGAAAGAGGCAGGCGTTGACCCCTCTGAAAAGGATATATTCATCATAGGCGCCGGAGGGGCAGCAAGGGCTATAGGTTATTATCTTGCTCAGAGGGCATTGAGACTCTATATCTTTGATGTTGATTCCGGTAAGAGCCTGCCGCTTGTGAGAGATCTTAAGAAGTTGAACAGAGAGGTTTTTGTTGCAGAGGACAGGGATAGTATCCGCTCCTCCGACATTATTATTAATGCTACTCCCCTTGGTCTGAAAAAGGCGGATCCTCTTCCGCTGCAGCTGGACATCCTCCAGAGAGAACAGGTTGTTTGTGACCTGATTTACTGGAATACCCCACTCATAACGGGTGCAGGAGAGAAGGGGTGCAAGACTGTTAACGGCCTTGGAATGTTACTCTGGCAGGGGGTGTTTGCCTTTCAGATATGGACAGGTGTTCTCCCTCCCGTTGACTTGATGAGAGAGATTTTAGTCAGGGGAATGGAAGGCCGGAAGTAATACCCCGCCGTTTTAGCGGCGGGGAGCGCTGTTATTTTCCGGATTACTTTTTTGCCGGTATGGCTTCAATAAGAGTCAGACTGTACTTTTCGTGTTGAAAAGGATGAATTGTGGGGAACTTTGAATAGAGCCAGCTGTTAAATATCTCTTTTCCTCCCTCATAAACTGTTACATGGACTGCCGGATTCTTGAGTTCTCCCGAAGCCGAGGTTATGCTCAGTCCATCCATTCTGAAATCAGGCAGGAAATCTCCAACTTTAATCTTCATATTCGAGTTTGGAATTGTGTACTCAGAGCCAAGCTTTATAGTGACCACCTGTTTTTTGTTTGAAGTCTTGTCGAGTATCTCTATTTTAACGGCTTTCCATTTGCCCTGAACAAAATCCGGGACAACAATCCTCGTTTCCCCTTTGGGCATCATTGATTCATGAGCCGGTGCAGGCGCCGGTGCCTGTTGTACAGGTGCTTCCTTTTTTTTACATGCCCCAAAAGATAACAGTAACCCAATTCCTGCAGCTATAGCAATTAACCTGATTTTCATGTCTCCTCCTCTTGAGATTAGATGTTAAATTAGAGTCAGATTTTAGCACTTTATTTAAAAATTTATCAATCTTGAATCACAA
>BTTF01000074.1:0-9768 GCA_036244995.1 bacterium
AAGCGTCTCCTTATTATCGGAGGCGGGGTGCTCGGCCTTGAGGCAGGGAATGCACTGAGAAAGTCCGGCATTTCTGTTGCAGTTGTTGAGTTTTTCACGAGGCTTCTTCCAAGACAGATGGATACTGAAGGTGCCGATATACTCAGGACACAGATGGAGAAGATGGGCTTCACCTTCAATCTCGGCACAAAAACAAAAGAGATATTTGGAGCAGACAAGGTTGAGGGAGTATTGCTTGAAGATGGAAAAAGGATTGACTGCGACATGATAATCATATCTGCAGGCGTCAGGCCAAATGCAGCCCTTGCTCAAAAGGCCGGACTGAAGATTGAAAAAGGCCTGATTGTTAATGACAGGATGGAAACGGAACTGCCTGATATTTACGCTGCAGGAGATTTGGTACAACACAGGGGGGTCTTTTACGGAATATGGCCTGCCGCAGAAAAACAGGGTGAAGTTGCAGGGATAAATATGGCAGAAGGAAGCGCCGTTTATGAAAGCACAACAATATCCAACTTTCTGAAGATTGCAGGGGTGGGTCTTGTTGCAGCCGGCAACATTGACGCCGAAGGCAATCACGAATCAATAGTAATAAAAGATCCCGGCAAATTCATCTATAAAAAACTCGTCATCAAGGAAAACACCATAATCGGCGCAATCCTGTACGGGGATATAAAGGATATGAGCAGCATTTTAAAGGCAATCAAAAACAGGACAAATATAAGCGCAATAAGGAATGAGCTTGAGAACTGGAAATTAGAGGGACTAAGTTAAAGATGGAGGATTGGAATAAGACGCATAGGGCAGAGCGCAGAGCGTTAAAAGATAAGACGCAGAGCGCATGGCGCATGGCGTGCAGGACATGGGGGCTCTTAACGATTCGTCCTTAACGCTATGCGCTATGCTCTATGCGCCTTTGTCTTTGCTCCATGCGCCTTTCATCTTTTAAAAGTTGACTTTGCTTCC
Source organism: bacterium (assembly GCA_036244995.1). Taxonomy (GTDB): domain Bacteria; phylum Nitrospirota; class Thermodesulfovibrionia; order Thermodesulfovibrionales; family JdFR-85; genus BMS3Bbin07. The sequence continues at coordinate 967 of BTTF01000074.1, forward strand.
CTTTTTGGGGTTTAATTAATATCATGCGTTTACCAATGATGGCAGCAAACTGGAAGATGAACAAGACTGCGAAGGAGACCGAGGGGTTTATTAACGCTTTCCTCCCGCTTGTAGAGGGTGTTCAGAATGTTGAGATAGTTATTGCCCCGCCCTTTACCTCACTGCCGGTTGCTGCAAAACTCCTCGGAGAGAGTAACATTAAACTCGCCGGACAGAATGTCTTTTATGAGGAGTCAGGGGCTTATACAGGGGAAGTATCCCCTCTTATGCTTAAGGATGTGGAGTGCTCATATGTGATTGCAGGCCATTCAGAGAGACGGCAGTATTTTGGTGAGACTGATGAGACCGTGAACAGGAAGATCAGGGCAGCCATGAGCGCAGGGCTTGCAGTAATATTCTGCATTGGAGAAAAGCTTGAGGAAAGAGAGTCCGGGAATACCTTTAATATATTGAAGCGTCAGATAACAGAGGGGTTACGAGGAATTACCGCCAACGGGCTTGTTATGGCATATGAGCCTGTATGGGCCATCGGCACCGGCAAGACTGCATCACCTGAGCAAGCACAGGAGGCCCACCGGTTTATCCGGTCAGAACTCGGAAACCTCTACGGTGATACTGCCGGCACAATAAGGATTCTCTATGGTGGAAGCGTAAAACCGGATAATGTATCCTCCCTGATGTCAAAGGAGGATGTGGATGGCGCCCTTGTTGGAGGGGCAAGTCTGAAACCGGATAGTTTTGCAGGAATAGTCAACTACACTTAGCGGAGATAACATGACAACAATACTTATATTTATTCACATAACCATATGTCTGTTACTGATAGGCATAGTACTGATTCAGGGTGGAAAGGGAGCTGAGATTGGTTCAACCTTCGGAGGAGGATCAAGTCAGACGATATTCGGCGGCAGAGGTGCAGCTACATTCATGAACAAACTCACCACAGGGATTGCCATAGCCTTCATGATTACCTCCCTTATACTTACAGTGGTTACTGTAAAACAGGGGTCTGTTGTTCAGTCCACCGTTATACCTGAAAAAAAGTCCCTACCATCTTCTCCTGCAGGTGCAAAACCGGCCACACCTGAACAGGCCCCAACAGATAAACCGGCAAAGAAATAACCTCTTTCCATACATCCGGTCTTTAGCAAGCATCTGCATAAACCCGGATATACATAAAAAGCTGTCGGAATCTCAAAGAAATCCTTGACTTTAAGCTTTATAAACATATAAAATATTATTATGTATCCGGCATATACACTTATTTTCTATTAAAAACCCCATGTCAAAACCAAAGAAATCCACATGCTAAAAAAACCCCTTAGATTGGCAAACGCCGCAATCCGGTTTAACCTCTCTAAAAAGAGAAATCTGATCAAGGTAGGCCACAGGATAACCCATAAATGCAATTACAAGTGCTCTTACTGTTCACTCTGGGGTGACAACATCAAGGAACTGGACACCTCACAGGTATTGGACCTTGTGGATCAGATTGCCGACATGGGCTGCGTAATCTATGCTATAAGCGGTGGAGAGCCCCTTCTGAGAAAAGATCTGCCGGAAATCCTCAAACGGATAAAAAAGAGGGGTATGATGGCGAAAATCGCTACAAACGGTTCACTTGTAACAAAGAGGATTGACGAAATCTGTGACTATGTGGACCTTATGAGCTTCTCCTTCGATACCATGAATGCAGATGTCCCTGAGGAAGTAGGAAATATAAAAATACTTGACGACACGGTGATCGAGGGTATCAAGGCAGCGGTAGAAAAGGTCCCCTCTGTTTCACTTAACGTGGTACTAACCAGGTTATCTACAAAAGAGATTGAAAGTATCGTGGAATACGGCAGTAAGCTCGGGATTAAAACCTTTACTTTCTTTCCACTCATCACACATTTCCATTATAACACCCTGGAGGAACTTGAAAAAAGTTATGACGATATATACGGCGGCATAGAAAACTACAAAAATGCCGTCTTAAAAATAAGGGAACTGCGGGATAAAGGTTATCCCGTCACTATGAGCAATATGATGCTTGATGCCATGTACTCATTCAGAATGCCGAAAATGAAGTGTATCTCGGGCTATCTGAGCTGCGGGATATCACCTGACGGGAGACTGGGGACATGTTATGAATTCTTTAAAGAGTGTACCGGTTCTTTTCATGATAAAAACTTCAAGGAATTATGGGAAGAGCTTGGAAACAATCTAAGCGTGGTGGACAATTGCAAGGGGTGTCTCTTGCACTGCTATTTTGAACCCAACGTAATATTTTCTGCAAACCCCCGTCCCCTTTTATCATACGGCAAAAGATACATCAGGTCGTTATTGAAGTAATGGTCATTTTATAAACCCAAAAATTCAAATTAGAAGGTGATAACAAATGAAAGTACTACTCATCCATCCCCCGATCAGCATGACTGAAGACACCCCGCCTCTATTTAATTCGCTGCCCTTAGGTCTGGGATACATTGCATCAGTGCTTGAGCAGAACGATATTGATGTCAGGATTATCGATGGCTACATTGAGGGTCTGAATCGTGAGAAACTCAGCAAGGAACTTGATGCTTACTCACCTGACATGGTAGGGGTCAGCGTTGTCACACCAAGGGCAAAACAGGGACTGGAGATTGCAAGGATAGTGAAGGACAAATCGCCGAAAACATACGTGGTGCTCGGCGGACCACACATCACTGCTCTTGGCCAGGAGGTCGTCACACACGACGAAGTTGACATAGGAGTCATCGGAGAAGGCGAAAAGACCATGCTCGAACTGGTCAAGGCCATTGAGAACGGAAGCGATCTAAACAGTGTTGCAGGTATCATTTACCAGGGAAAGGACGGCCAGCTTATCAGGACCAAAAGCCGTGAGATGATAAAAAATCTGGACGATTTGCCGCGGCCGGCGTACCACCTGTTGCCGATAGGAAAGTACAATCCTCCTGCTGCATGGTCAAAAAGAACTGACGGAACATATGCAAACATAATAACAAGCCGCGGCTGTCCTCATAGCTGCACTTATTGCGATGTCAGGATCACTTTTGGCAGGAGATACCGGACACATAGCCCGGAGCATGTGGTAGACGAGCTTGAATATTTGTACAAGGAGTTTAAAGTCAGAAACATCTCCTTCAGGGACAGCATATTCAACCTGAACAAGGAACGCATAAAGCAGATATGCAGGCTGATTATCAAGCGCGGCCTCGATATCTCCTGGGAATGTAACGGCAGGGTGAACTACGTGGACGAAGAACTTCTGCGAGTTATGAAAGAGTCAGGCTGCTGGCAGATTCAGTACGGAGTGGAATCAGGCAACCAGGAGATACTGAACAAGGCATCCAGGAATACGACTATTGATCAGATCAGGGAAGCCTTCAAGCTGACAAAAAAGGTCGGCCTTGAAGTCCACGGATACTTTATGGTTGGACTGCCGGGAGAGACAAAGGAAACACTGAAAGACACGATAAAGCTGGCAAAGGAGATAAGTCCGGACCTCGTCGGATTCACAATAGCCATCCCCTTCCCTGGAACGGAATTCTTTGAATGGGCCAAGGAACATAAGTACCTGAGGACCGATGACTGGAACAGTTTTGTTTATAATACTGCGATTGTTGAAACTCCACAACTAAGTATCAATGACCTGCTGGATGCCCAGAAAAAGGCGCTCAGAAGCTATTACCTGAGACCAAGCCAGATATTAAAACAGGCGCTGAAGATGAGGTCCTTCAATGACCTGAAGACCAATATCGGGTATGCAAAGGTGCTGCTCTTCAGTTTCAAGGATATATATCGGGGGTAACCCCCGATTTCCTGCCTTTTCACTATTTTCCTTGATATTTTCTTTCATACTCAACCGATTTGTGATAATATGGTAGTATAATTTATCCGCCTTGGCCGATAGGACTCAAGACCTGTTCATTTCATAATTATGGAGGTCGTCATGATTGTAAGAGCCGCAAATCTGAACACGAGAAACATGTCTTATATGAAAGCAGTAACGGGCTTTGACCCTGAGACAATCAAACGCCTGAGCGGTGAACTTGTAAACGCGGGGGCTGATGTCATCAACATTCAGTGCTCAAGTTTTATGACTTATATGGCAGGTGCAGGTCTGGATGCTGCCCTGGTTGACGTCCTTGACACGGAAATTATGAAAACCGCCAACCTGATAAGATCATTCAGGGATGAGATAATCTTTTCAGAGGCTGACCTGGAGGGTACAAAATGATTACCGGTAAAGAAGATTTGATTGATGCAATCGTTGAGGCCTACACAATGGAAAAGGGAACAAGGGAATTTTATGATTTTGCATCTTCAAAGGCCATTGCTGATTATGCAAAAGAGACTTTTATAAAACTCCGCGATTGGGAAGAGACCCATATGCACTACCTTGAGTTTTTATACCAATCTTTTCAGGGAGATATTGAGACCTTGAGCTATGAAGAGTTCAGTAAAAAGGTCCCCGCTACCCATATTGAGTCGGGAATTTCCGTAAAAAAGGCTGAAAAGCTGTTTGAGGAAAAGGAATTTATTGACGATACAGAGGCCATTATATTGGCCCTTGAGATCGAGGGGAAGGCCTACAATTTTTACAGAAAACTGTCTGAATCGGCAGAGGATTCCAACGCCCGGGTAATTTTTAAGGAGATGGTATCCCAGGAAGAAAAACATATCGACTCCCTCATGAGCTTGAAGCGGACTACTGCGTAAGGAGTTGAGGAGCAGGACGCAGAGCGCAAAGCGTTTAAGGATAAGACGCATAGCGCAGAGCGTTTAAGGATAAGACGCATGGCGCATGGCGGGACTCTTAATGCTTTGTCCTTAACGCTCTGCGCTTTGCTCCATGCGCTTTGCGCTGTGTCCTTAATGCTCGGAACAGATCAGGAGGCAACGGGCTTGTTAGAACTAAAACACGGAATTGTGGAGCTTTACAGAAAAGTGGCAACCTCCCTGCCATCAGATATTGAAAAAGAACTCAAAAAGGCTCATGAGATAGAAGATGAAGGGATTGCCAAAGAGGCAATGAAGGTGGTCCTTGAAAATATTACACTTGCAAGAAAGACTTCACGACCTGTTTGTCAGGATACCGGGGTACCGACATTCTTTGTCGGAATCCCTCAACAACTGAGCCAGAAGGAATTGAGAGAGATCATCGTTGTTGCTACAAGAGAGGCCACTGAGAAGGTGCCCCTCAGACCAAATGCCGTGGATATCCTCACAGATAAAAATTCAGGGGACAACACCGGAAGAAACATTCCGGTGATATATTTTGAAGAAACCGATGAGCATGTCCTCACGATTGATCTCATGCTCAAAGGCTCGGGATGTGAAAATGCAGGACAGATATACAAGCTGCCGGCAGAAGATATAAACGCCCAGAGAGACCTTGACGGAGTCAGAAAGTGTATAATAGACACTGTTTTCAAGGCACAGGGAAGGGGGTGTCCACCTTATACTCTTGGAGTTGGGATCGGCGCAACAAAAGACCAGGTCTCGGTACTTGCAAAGAGGCAACTGCTCGGAAGGGTTGATGAAAGAGACGGAGATGAAGAAATCCGTGCCCTGCAAGTAAGGCTCCTTGATGAACTGAATCAGCTTGGCATAGGGCCCCTCGGATTTGGCGGCAAGACCACGGTAATCGGAGTGAATATAGACTACAACCACCGCCACCCTGCCTCCTACTTTGTGGATGTCTCGGTCTGCTGCTGGGCTAACAGGCGGGGAAGACTGGTTTGGGGGTAAGGAATAAGACGGCATAGCGCATAGCGTTAAAGATAAGACGCATAGCGTGTAGGACACGAGACTCTTTACACTTTGCCTTTAACGCTTTGCGCTATGCGCCATGCGTTTTGTCCTTAGCGCTCTGAGCTTTTAATCTTTAAATCGGAGTTATGGAGAGACTCAGGTGAATATCAGAAGACTTACTACCCCACTCTCTGAAGAAGATGCCGGGTCACTGAGAGTGGGAGACTTTGTGATGCTGAATGGAATGCTTGTAACAGGCAGGGACAGGGTCCATAAATTTCTGTTCAGTGAAAAACCCGACAGTAAATCCATCCCCTTTGAACTCAAAGGCGCAGTGCTCTATCATTGCGGACCAATAATTAAAAAAGAAGAGCAGGGATACAGGCTTATAGCCGGAGGCCCGACAACGAGTCAGAGGGTGGAGATGTATGAATGGTGGGTGATAAAAGAGTATGGACTGAAGGGAATTATAGGAAAAGGCGGCATGGGTGAAAAAACCCTCCGGGCACTGAGGGAAGAGGGATGTGTTTATCTCCATACCATAAGCGGCGCTGCTGTTTACCTTGCCGACAGGATAACCAGGGTTGTGGATGGCTGGAAGATTGAGGAGTTCGGGGAACCGGAGGCCATGTGGCTCATAGAGGTTGAGGACTTCCCTGCAATAGTCACAATGGATGCCCATGGAAACAGTCTGCATGAGGTCATTAATGAGAAGTCCATGAAGGTATACAGGGAACTGATTCAAAGACAATGAATTAATCCGCAGATTACGCAGATTACGCAGATTTTTAAAAAGTATAAAGTACTCTGTAAGATAAAAAAACTGACTATTTCTATTGATATATGTCATGCAGTTTCTGCGTAATCTGTGAAATCTGCGGACAGAGGGCCTTGGTTTCTACAGCTTTTTAAAACTATGATATTTATTGCCGGCGCAACAGGTTTTGTAGGCAGACACCTTATCAGGAGTTTAGGCTCTGGTGAGTTCAGGGTAAGATGTCTTGTAAGGTCTGAAGAAAGAGGCGGGTTATGCACGTCCCTTGGCTTTGAGACCGCTAAAGGTGACATTACCGACAGGGAGAGTTTGAAGGGAAAGCTTGAAGGGATCAGGATTGTCACTCATCTCGTCGGGATTATTAAGGAGCAGGGAGAGAGTACTTTTGACAAGGTACATATTGAAGGGACTATAAACCTTGTTGATGAGGCAAAATCCTCTAATGTCGAGCACTTCTTTTTTCAGTCAGCCCTTGGGGCAGACCTTGGGTCCCCTTTTAAATACCTGAAGACAAAGGCCGAGGCTGAAGAGATAGTAAAAGACTCCGGAATTCCATATACCATATTCCGGCCCTCGTTAATAATAGGCCCTGGGGATGGATTTACAGAAAGCATTAAAGAGCTTCTAAGACTTGGGCCTGCGGTGCCTGTGCCAGGAGATGGAAAGGCAAGGTTTCAGCCAATATTCATTGATGACTGGGTCAGATGTTTCTTAAAAATTATCGATAGTCAGAATTTTAAAAACCAGGGCCTTGAGTTTGGAGGCCCCGAGCATCTGAGTTACAACGAGATATTGAAGATCATAATGAAGGAGATGAGTATAAACAAACCCATTGTACATATTCCCCCAACTATCACAAAGGCCGGTCTCCCCTTTATTCAGGTCTTCAGGTCACTTGGCAGGACAGTTGGAATGAAAATGCCTGATGTAAGTGCTGAGCAGATCGACCTTCTTCAGCTCGACAATATTACTGATACGGAGTCGGTAGAACACCTGTTTGGTTTCAGGCCTATGGGGTTTGAAGAGGCTATCAGGAAGACCCTCACGGATCAACCAGACAAGACCTGAAGTTCATTGTATTCAGATGACAGATAGCCAGGGCCAGGGCATCAGCACCGTCCGGAGGGGGTTCCTCATCAAGGGAGAGAATCGTCTTCACCATCTTCTGGACCTGTCTTTTTTCAGCCCTGCCATATCCTACAACCGCCTTCTTGATCTCATTAGGACTATACTCATGTAAAGCCACCCCTTCTTCAGCCACGGCAAGCAATATGACACCCCTTGCATGGCCAAGGTGAAGCGCTGCTTTTACTCCCTTTGCAAAAAAGACCTTCTCTATAGCCGCCTGCTCCGGTTCATACAGCCTCATAATATCCCTGATATCTTCATGCAGATGCTTCAATCTTATATGCAGAGGCTCTTTTTTGGGGAGGGCTATTACACCTGAACCTACATGCAAAAGGTTCTTGCGGTCATCCTGCTCTATAATTCCATATCCGCAAAGGATACTCCCGGGGTCTATCCCTACAATCCTGATATCTCACCTCACATTCAGATTTATAATATTTACTCAGCGTAATCGCTCCCTGGGCACGTCAAAGAGAATCTCGTCAACCATCTGACAGAGTATATGCCCCAGGGTTATATGGACTTCCTGAACCCGCGGGGTATCAGTTGATGCCACAACAAAAGCATAGGCAGACCTGGAAGCCATCCTGGTTCCCTTTCCCCCGGTAAAGGATATTGTAACCAGTTTCTTTTTTCTGGCTACATCAAGGGCCTTGTGTATATTTTTAGATGCCCCGCTCGTACTGATGGCAATAACAATATCGCCCTCTTCAGAGAGACTCTTCAACTGACGGGCAAATACTTCAGAATAATCATAGTCATTGGCAATAGCCGTTAATACAGCAACATCGGTGTTCAGGGCAATAGCTGGAAGGCCGGGTCTTTCTCTCTTAAAGCGGTTTATAAATTCCGCTGCAATATGTGAGGCATCAGTGGCAGAGCCCCCGTTGCCAAAGAGAATAAGCTTTTTCCCATCATTAAAGGCATCGGCAATGACCTTGGAGACCTGGATTATGTTGTCAATATTCTCCTCAAAAAACTGTTTCTTTACCTCAAGGCTGTCCCGAACCGCCTTCAGAATTGATTCTTTCATCAAGTATTACTCCTTAATACATAATTCTGTTCAATAGATTCCGTCAAGATAAACGACGCTACCCCTTGCAAGTTAGCACCATCAGCGGTCCATGCCTGTTTCTGTTCGGTAGCGCTCACTG
>BTTF01000075.1:0-9581 GCA_036244995.1 bacterium
CTGCAGATGGAGGTGCAGATACGGCAACGCTTGATGAGATGTTGGAAATAGGGCCTGCTATGATAAGCCACAGGAACCGTGCAGTAACTGCAGAGGACTTCGAATGGCTGGCAAAGGAGGCATCAAGAAAAGTGGTGAAGGTCAGATGTCTTCCAAATATCAATAACGGAATGAAGACAGAGGTCGGTTGTGTCACTGTGATCATTGTCCCTGATTTGCTGGAGGATAAGCCGTTTCCAAGCCTGGAATTGCGGAGAAAGGTACGTCGGTATCTTGAAGCCCACTCTGCCAATACCCTCACATCGGCAGATCATATTTATCTGGAAGGTCCTTCCTATATAGAGATCAGCGTTTCAGTGGATATCTTTGTCTCGTCCATTGATGTGGCCTATGAAGTGGAACGTGAGGTCAGGTCAAAGCTTAATGCCTTCTTTCATCCTTTAACCGGTGGCCCGGAGAGAAAGGGCTGGGACTTTGGCCGCAATGTCTCTGCTTCTGACATTTATGCTCTACTGGAAGATATAGAAGGTGTTGACCATGTAGCAAACCTGAGGCTTACATCTGACGGAACAACAAATAAAGATGTTGTGGAGATAAAAGATGATTTCCTTGTGGCCAATGGGACTCACGAGATTAACCTGCAACTTGCAAACGGAGGCTGAAAAGAATGGGTCTTCCTATTCCCCAACTGGATAACAAAACCTATGATGAGATAGTTCAGGAGGCGCGTTCACTTATAGCCAGGTATGCCCCCGGATGGACAGACCATAATGTCCATGACCCGGGGATTACATTTATTGAACTTTTTGCCTGGATGGCTGAAATGCAGATATACCAGCTAAATCAGGTGACCGAGGCCAATTACCTGAAATTCCTCAAACTGGTAGGAATCAATCCACTCTCTGCCCGACCCGCCAGAGTGGACATTACATTCCGGAACGTAACAGTAGAAAAAATTATTGAGGCAGGGACACAGTTTATAACTAAAGTGGGCACGAAAAAGATAGTTTTTGAGACAGAGGAAGACTATACCTTAATCTCTACGAGCCTCAAAGCAATAATCACTAAATATAATTCACAGACCATGGATAATACCGGGGCTAATGAGAAAGATGATATTTATTTCCATGCCTTTGGTGAAAAAGCCCCTGAGGGAGCGGAGCTTTTATTAGGATTCAATGATGAGCTTCCTTTGGAACAAGGGTTTCAAATTACATTTGTCCTGTTCGAAAAAGACCTTCCCTCTACAGGAAGGCATGGCGATGAACGCGAGCAGATATCTCCTTCTGTTGAAATAGTATGGGAGTATCTGAGTGAAGGGGCATGGAAGGCCCTCACTGTAAGAAAAGACAACACGTTGGCCTTGATGAGAAGCGGGAGGGTTGTTTTTACCACACCGCCTTCTATGGACAAGAAAGATCAACTCTACTGGATACGCTGCCGTCTGAAAAAAGGTCACTACGAGATTAACCCTCAAATCAATAGGATCTTCCTGAATACCGTTTCAGTTGTTCAGGTTGAAACCATACAAAATGAGAATCCCGGAACCGGATGCGGGATTCCCGGACAGGTGGTGCAGCTTAAAAAACATCCTGTTATCAGAGAAAGCCTGGCAATTCAGGTTCAGAAAGAGGATGGTGAATGGGAGGGGTGGAAGGAGGTTGATGATTTTGAATCCTCAGGCCCCGATGACCACCACTATCTGTTTGATCCGGAGAAAGCCGAGATCACCTTTGGCAATGGTCTGAACGGCCGAATCGTTTTCAGAACACACAATATTAGGGCCTCGTATAAAACAACTCTCGCCTCGGAAGGGAACATCCCCCGGAGACAAAGGTTTTTGATTGATGGAATCACGGGGGAAAACCGGAGTGAAGGCAGAGGGGGTATGGCCGCTGAATCCATAGACGATGCAAAAGAAAGGGCAAAAAAGGATTTCAGAACCCGTTACCGGGCTATCACTTCAAATGATTATGAAAGAATAGCGCTTTTTACCCCCGGGCTTAGGGTCGCGAGGGCAAAGGCCATACCCAATTATAATCCTGATTTCCCCTGTATAACCAATTTTGTAGGGGCGGTTACAGTTGTTATCGTACCCTATGCCAGGGAAGGGACTGTTACACCTGTCCCCGGCGATGGTTTTATTAACAGCATTTTTAAACATCTTGACAAGCATCGGTTAATCACAACTGATTTGCACGTTATCGGTCCCGCGTATATTAAGGTTTCCGTGAAGTGCAAGGTTAGTGTAAAGAAAAGAAACAGCCAGGTTGAAGTATCAAAGCGTGTCCAGAAGGCACTTGAAGCATTTTTGGACACTTTAAAGGGTGGGACCGATGGAAGGGGGTGGCCATTTGGACGCTCGGTCTATCCGTCAGAGATATACCGGATTATAGATAAAGCTGAGGGTGTTGATTATGCAACCGGTGTCTCTATCAGTGCTGAAGGACAATATAAGAAAGCGGGAGAGGTAATCAGGATTCCACCGGTTGCATTGGTATATTCCGGTAAACATGAAGTGGAAATTATATAAAAAATTATGGACTCAGGCAGGATTAACAGAATCTTCAGGATAAAAACAGGTATTAATATCTTGTCTATCCTGTTAATCCTGTCAAAAAGAATTTTTTAAAAAAAACAAAAGGCAGAAAATGAATACAAAAGAATTTAAAGCTCAGTTTTTTCAGACACCCAAGCAATGGGGGAGTGGCCTCCTGTATCGCCTGCAGATGATGAACGAAGGAGGTATAACCCTTTATTCCATGCCTGCCTTTACTCAGTGGATTCAAGAGGCAAATGGCATAAAGAATCCTGCCGGTCTCACGGTAGATAAGTGCGGACAGGTCTACTTCATAGATTTGAAAACCTGTTGGTTGCATAAATATGATCCCGGAACTCAAAGGTTAGAACATATTCCGTGTATTAGCGGTTGTGGTTCTGACCCCGGTGAGCTCCAAAATCCCAAGAGGATAATTATTGATAAATATACGCTGTGGGTTCTTGATGCAGGGAATCACCGGGTACTGGCATTTTCAAGGGAAAATTATCAGATCAAATATATTATCGATGATCCTGGAGATCCCATTGATATAGCGTTAGGTGAGCAGGGGCATCTCTATATCCTTGATAGAGCATCAAAACAGGTCTTCAAATATGATTCACATGGCCATTTTAGCAAGAGTTTTGGTCAACCATATTTGAAAGAGCCTGTGGGATTGGCTGTAGGTAAAGGAAATAACCTCTATGTAATTGAGCTTGATGAGACACATAACGGTTTTCTTATATTCACGGAGCAGGGAGAATACTCAGGACTTATCGGAAATTTCCCAGAGGGTTTTGAACCTTCCACAATTGCTATTGATAGAAAAGGGAACATATTCGTCGGTGATGCAAAGGCCGGGGTTATTCTTCAATTTGATTCCGATGGAAGCTATACAGGAACAATTGCAATTCCCGACAATATAGAATCGATTCAGGGGCTTGCTATTGATTCAAAGGGAAACCTTTATGCAAGCAGTAACAAAGGGATTGCCCTCCTGAGCGCTGAGGAGACATTTACAAAAGAGCAGGGAACTTATTACTCAATGACGCTGGACAGCGGAATACAGGACTGCCGGTGGCATAGACTTGCCCTAAAGATGGATTTGCCACCAAAGACTGCTCTGGAGGTTTATTTCTACTCCTCTGATGATTATGATTTAAAAAACGAAATAGATAATATCCTGTCTGATAAAGGTAAATCAACTCAGAAAAAGGCAGAGGATGTTGATAGGAACATTCCCTGGATCGGGCCGGAAAAGAACCCGGGAGACATGCTTTTCAGGGGTAAGACCGGGCGTTACCTCTGGCTGAAGATTGTGCTGTCAACATTTGATGAAAAGGTTAGTCCTGCCATAACACAGATGAAGCTCTATTATCCCCGCATTTCCTATCTCCGTTACCTGCCGGCTATTTATCAGGAAGACCCGGTCAGCAGGGAATTTCTCGAAAGATTCCTGTCTATATTTGAGACTGTATTTTATGACATTGAGACCGAAATAGAGCAAGTCTTCAGATATTTTAACCCCGATACCGTACCACAAGGTTTTATCCCATGGCTTGCCTCATGGATGAATGTGGCGCTTGAAGAGGATTGGACTGAGGATAAGAAACGACAGTTTATTCGAGAAGCATCAACACTTTATAAGCTCAAAGGCACACCGGATGGCATAAGAAAATTAACCGAAATATATACAGGAAAAATACCGGTAATCCTGGAGCATTCGAAAATGGGAAAGCCCATGGTTCTGGGTGGACAGTTCAGATTGGGCATAAACAGTATGCTCATACAGACCCCTCTTCGAGGATTCAGGCTGGGTGATGATTCCATCCTCGGAAGGGTTGCGCTTCGTGATAAAGTGCAATCACCAGAAGACCCCTTTTTGCCAATGGCTTACCGTTTTACTGTTATCGTTGACCTTGGTCCGGAAGAATTCAGGCGTTATGAGACAGGATTAAGACAGATTTTAAATGACGAAAAACCAGCCCATACAGTATATAACCTCCGGGTTGTCAGGGAAATGAGGGTAGGTATGGGTACCTACGTAGGGATAAACACAAGGGTAGGCGATTATCGACCTCTTCAAATCGGTGTAGGCTCCATCCTGGGAACCGAACTGATTGTTTTCGACAGTGGTGAAACCTGCGGGAAGGTGGAACGACATGCCAAGGCGGAAGTTGATACCCATTTAACTTAATAGTTCAGCCCCCTCCCCCTTGACGGGGGAGGGTTGAGGGTGGGGGTGAATTATTACATTTAATAGAACATATTAGGAGGATAAACTATGTGCGATGAAAAAGAAAAACAATGTGACATTTGTAAAATTCCGTACTTTGAAAGGAACAATTATTTCTATGGGAAATTAATGACCGTTCGCGATTTTTCTGCTGAACAACACTACTTTAATGAAAAGCGATGGCTTATCAACCGGATGGTTAATGGCTGGGGAGTTGTCTGCGGGCTGGATGTAAAGCCGATAGACGGTGAAACAGATAAAGTGCTCGTCACGCCTGGACTTGCAGTAGACTGTTGTGGAAGAGAGATACTGGTATGTGAGGAACAGGAGGTTCAACTGATTCCTGTAGAATCAGCTTGCCGTAAAGGAAAAGAGGAAAAAAAGCAAGGGGAAAAGAAACAACTTGTCATCTGTCTTGAGTATCACGAATGCAAGACAGAGCCGATACATCTTCCACCTATAGCCTGTGATCAGAAGGAGAAGGGTGAATTCAACCGTATCAGGGACGGGTTTAATATCCGGGCTATGTTTATGTCAGAGTGCAATATAGCAGGGCCGGCAGGGAATAACTGCCCTCTTTTGGAAAATAAACTTGCTCCCATGCATAATTACCTGTGTGAAAAACTGAAACAGGGATGCCCTGAATGTCCTGAATGTCCGTGTGTAGTTTTGGCCGGGGTTACCGTTACCCCATCTGATGTTCAAGGAGGGACGCCAACCGTTGAGATAGATTCATGTTCCAGGAGAAAGCTGGTTTACAATAATCCCATGCTCTATGACCTGATTAACTGTTTCCATGGTGACCTGCCTCACATTGTAGATTTCAACTGGCCCAAACCGAAAGATGGAGCAATGGAATGGAAAGACTTTGAAAACATGATGAAAAAAGAGGGATTTCAGGTTACTTTTGATCGGGATATGAATGAAAAGACCATTCATGATAGAACATTCCTGTTTTTGGTTAAGGAGGAGGTAAGTGGTGCCGGCTATTTTCAGTACAGATACGTCCCATCGGCTTCTATCAAATACGATAAAGATTCCAGGAAAGTTACCTTTCTGCCGACAAAAGAATGGCACGGGGATGTTTTTGAAGGATACTCTGAGATCAAGAAAGAAGGAGGGGTGTGTACAGTAGTCCTAAGAGGGGATCATATCATGGATGTTAATAACAAGAAGGCCCTTGATGGTAATTTTATCGGTGGAGAGCTACCATCCGGCAACGGGTCCCAGGGCGGTGATTTTGTGAGCTGGTTTTCTGTAAAGTCTAAAGGTCAAGTTCCAAAACCTCCAAAACCTGAAGAAAATGAAAAATAGGAATATCAATAAATAAAGTTGAAAAAAGGAGAAAGACATGAGCAAAGACAAGTCAAAAGATAAGCATTGCAACTACAACAACTTTAAAAAAACCCGATACTTCCATGGGATGTTAATGACCGACAGGGACTTCAGGGAAGAGCAGATATATCACAATGAAAAGCGGAAATTGCTCAACAGAATGTTACACGGATGGGGGGTAGTGTGTGGACTTGGGATTAAAGTGCCGGACTCTCAATCGTCAAAAATTATCATTACCCCTGGCATGGCTCTGGACTGCCATGGTAACGAAATTGTGGTCTGCGAGGATTTTGAAGTAGACCTCAAGAAAGAAACCATCTGTCCCGAGAGTCATGAAAAAGAAAAAGACCCCTGTGCCGGGATGGAGAAAGATGGAGAGGAAAATAAGTATTACATAGCTATCAAATACACTGAAACCCCTACCGACCCGGTTCCAGTCTACACACCCGGAGGCGGTTGTGAGGAGAAGGTTTGCGATTATTCCCGTACTCGTGAAGGTTTCTGCATAAAACTTTTTGATGAGGCCAATTGTCCACCCCAACCGTCACAATGTCTTGGTATAGAAAGTCTGGCTAACCGTATCTATGATTGCAGAAAGGAAGAAAATGGAGAGATTGATTATCCTGAAGAGTGCCTTAAAGATAAGGCGATGGCCTTTAAGAAAGATTTTTGCAGCAAGGAAGTTTGCTGCCCGGACTGCTGCCCCTCTGAACATTATGTTGTTCTGGGTACGGTCCGGTATAACGCAAACACGAAAAAATATAAGGTGAATCTAAACGAAAGTCGTCAATATGTAATCAGCATCCCATTTTTCAAGTACATGTTCACAGCTTTCTTTGACGGTACCGAGAAAATTCTTAAGGACGTGGTGGATGAGCTCAAAGACGTAGACGTCCCTGATGTCAACTTGTTGCACGAAAATCCCATAGCCGCACTCTGCTGGTTAGCTGAACAAGCGATTGAAATGGATAAGAAACTTGAAATATCAGAAAACTCACGACGAGTAGAAGGAATGGCAAAGTCAAAGGCAGAGGCACTTCTTCAGGAGCAAGGGTTGAAGCCAGTCGGGACCGTCACCCTTACCGAGGCAAACCGGAGAAAATTAATCCTTCACAGTTCCAAAGTAAAAGAGCTTGAGAAAGGTGATGCCGTAGAAATTGTTGTTGATGCTCAGAATAAGCCCAGGTTTTACATTCCCGCAAGAGAAAAGGTTGAGTTGAGGACTTTTAAAAGAGAACTTAACGGAACTCTCAAAACTATCGATGAATTAAAATCAGAAATAGAAAAGCTGAAAAAAGAGAAGAAAAAATAATACTGTACACGAACATCGCCCTGCAAAGAAAAAGAGATGGAAGGAGGTGATTAGGAGGGTTTTCATAAACAGGACTGTTTTACAGGAGTTTTCAAAAAATTCCAACATTCAACAAGGAGGGTATCATGGTTAAGGATAAGGATTGTAAATGTATGTATATTCCCCCATTTGTCCTTGAGAACCTGGTAAGGGCTGGAATTGAAGGGGCCCGTTTAGCCATTCATCAAAGCGAACTGAGCCGTGAAAAGAGAAGTGCCAAGGTTGTGGATATGGAAGTGTTTACAGGGGTTACTACAGCCCCTCCGGGGACAGCATCCCGGCAGGTTTATGACTGCCAAAATAAATGGATACAAAGAGTCAAACTCGTCAGGGGTGAGGGCGATCCCGTTACCGGTGATGATGCTGTGAACGACACCTACGACTACAGTGCAACTGTTCGGGACTACTTCAGGAATGTATTAAACAGGAACTCCGTCGATAACCTCGGTATGAACCTGATCCTCAATGTACATTTTGGTGTGAAATATATGAATGCCTTCTGGGATGGTGACGAGATGACCTTTGGTGACGGTGATGGCAAAATCTTTGTGAATTTTACAAAATCCCTTGATGTGGTAGCTCATGAGTTGACACACGGAATTACACAATTCACGGCTAACCTGAAATATTATAGTCAATCAGGAGCCCTGAATGAACATTTCTCGGATGTCTTTGGTTCCGTTATCACACAATATCAAGAGAAGCAAACAGCAGATAATGCGGACTGGCTGATTGGCGATGAGATTATGGGACCGGATTTATATGGAGAGGCATTACGTTCCATGAAGGCACCGGGAACAGCTTATGACAATCCACTCATGGGTAAGGACCCACAGCCGGACCACATGAAGGACTATTACTCAGGGCCTGCTGATAGCCAGGGGGTTCATATCAATAGCGGCATCCCAAACAAGGCGTTTTACCTCGTTGCCATGGATATCGGAACAGATAAGGCAGCACTGATATGGTATACCGCATTACAAAAGCTTTGGAGCACAGCGGTCTTTAACGATGCTGTTAAAATAACAGTAGAGGCTGCACGACTCCTTATAAAGGATGGTAAAGTACCCAAGGGTGCAACACAGACGGTACGGGCGGCATTTAAATCAGTAGGCCTTCCACTTTAGGAGAAGATGGGGTAAAATTGTAAGTGACAGGGTATAGGATTTGAGGTACAACAATGCGCATCGATTTTGAGTGTTCCGGGGGATACGCCAGTCTGCAGTTAGAGTATCGTGCAGATACCGATGAACTCCCGCAGGAGCTTGCGGAAAAACTTTTGAGCCTTGTGGAAAGAGCCGCTGTTTTTGATCTGCAACCGGAAGAAGTGGCTCCTGAATCACCAGATCTCCCTGATGTTCTTTCCTACAGTCTCACGCTTTATGAAGGTGACAGGATGATATCATTATCTCTTAATGACATTACGGCTCCAGACTCTTTACGTCCTTTGCTGTCTTTTTTACATGAGCTTGCACTAAAGCAGTGTCGGAAAAAATAGTATGAAAAGATCAAAGTAAAGAAGGGGTAGGTAATAAATGAACACAAAAACAAAAATAGTCAAAACACCTGACAGGAAGAGCGAAAAGTCTACTTCTCAAACCGGAAATGACAGGTTTTCAAAATCCATGCGTTCGACTGTAGACCCCATCCTGCACCTCCAAAAAAGCATAGGCAACCAGGCGGTACAGAGGTTGTTCAAATCCGGGGCTATCCAGGCAAAGCTCAGGATAGGTAACCCTAACGATATCTATGAACAGGAAGCTGATCGTGTAGCAGACCAGGTGATGCGGATGCCTGAAACAGATATTAATCTAAAACCTACCTGACCCTTCTCAAAAGGTCCCTCGTGTGGGGAAGAAGAAGCCCTTCAGACAAAACCTCTTGTATCAAAAATCACCCCTTTGGTTCAACGTCAACCGATAGAGGAGGAGGAAGAGCCTCTTATGACAAAGGGTGTTTCGAGTAGGACACCACAGGCAAGAGATGATTTGCATAGCCGATTAACCCAGGGTAAAGGTGGAGGCAACCCTTTGCCGGAGACTGACAGGAGTTTCATGGAGAGACGGTTCGGAGCTGATTTCAGGGGTGTAAGGGTGCATACAGGCAGCAATGCTGTACAG
>BTTF01000076.1:0-9517 GCA_036244995.1 bacterium
ATGTCTCCACCGGCTCCTGGGACACCGGCGGCTGAAACATGTATAGACCCTCGGTAAGTTGCATCGGTATTCCCTCGCGCAGTCTGTCGGGACCCTTTATTGTATTTCCTAAAACCATGGTCTGATCACTGAATTGTCTCATTATTTCCATATCAATCGGTTGTGCCGCCTCTGGTGGCTTATCCATGTAGACACGGCTCATCTGACCACTCTTTACAGTAACCTCTCCAGCTATGCCCTTGACAATATTTTTTACTATAACCTCGGACTCAAGGGTTATTATTCCTGTATACATATTATCGCCGCTGCCTTCAACCCATACTATAAATTTCGTCCCCCTTGCCGCAGCCACTGCAGTGGGTGTATGAATCTCAAGGTCTGATCTCCCTACCACCATCTTCAGCGAACCGCTAATCAGCCTGTATATCGACCTTGACCTCTTCTTCTCCGGAGAGTATAAATATTCCTTAACCTCAACCCTGCTTGACTCGCCAAGATTGAGTATACTGTCATCCATGAAAAAGAGCTTTGTCCTTGCCCCCTTGTCCGTCTCTACCACGTCCTTGAGTAAAAGCTGCATCTGTGGCTCTGCATTGTTTCTTTGAGAATTTCTTATCAGGTACACACTCCCTTTTACCGTCAAGACCTGTCCCACCTCTGTATCATTATCTGCATCAGTATCAGAATATGATTTTGATGTGATAATGAAAATCAGGGCAAGGCAAATGAGTATTATCAGTCCATATTTTTTCATAATACACCTCACAATAGACCTACCGTTAAGAACATCCCTGTTATATTCCTCCTGTAATCAAAAATACCCAGGTTCGAATCATTAACAATGTAGCTCTCTGTTATAGAAGCGCTCATCCTCTCGGAGATGAAATATGTCAGCCTTAGAGAGTATTGCTGCATCCTGTCCAGCCGTCTCTCCTGAAAACCCGGGAAGTCATCACGGTACCGCCTTTCATTGTATTCACTTGAAACATTTATATGCAGAAGGGGTGTTATCTTATAGGCAAGTTCAACACCTGACCTCTGTCCATTAAAGGCCCAATAGCCCTCTTTTGCCCTGTTAAAATCACTAAAGTAATATATCTCCCCTGTTAGCCGCTTCAAATAAAAATTCTGTTTTATCCCCACGCTGTTCTGATATCCCGAGCGTATGGAATTGGTCTGAAATATATCGCTGTTCCAGTACTTATTACTCCTGTATTCATATATTGCCTCTGTTGAAAGGTTCTCACTTTCTTTAGTGGTAAACTTGCCGTAAAAGGTATTGAATCTGCTGTAACGCTCACTGCCAAGGAGCGTATACTCCAGGGAGTATCCCACTGAAGACTTGAGCACATCGGAAAAAGTTATCTCCAAGGCAGGTGTGATTTTATGGTATTGAACATTGAATTCATGAAGGTTCATGTGAAGACTCTGGTAGAAATTGTAATCCAGCGTCAGCTTTACAACCCTTTCTTTTAAGAGCACCGCTCCGGACGTTACATATAACACAGTCCTGATATCCGACTTTCTCTCTGCATTGACGGGGGGGTTGGAAGGCTCAAGTATTACATTGCTGTCATACTGACTACCTGCAGAGATATTAAACCTGTATGGTTTCTCTTCGGCCTTTTTCCTGCAACCATCCACTAAGTCAGCAGCCTCCCCTTTCAATGCCTTGTCTTCAGAACGGTCTATAAATCCTGAAAGAAGCTCTTTCAAATCGTCACATCTCGATGTGACATAATAGATACGGCCAAGTTCGAGATACGCATTTGCAGATGTCTCATCCAGTTGGAGAGTCTTCAAAAACAGACTCTCCGCCTCTTTATAGTTACCGTTTCTTGAATAGGCAATTCCTGCGTAATAAACGGCCTCAGGATTTTCCGGCGATAATTTCAGTGCTTTTTTGAGTAACATAACAGCATCCTCTGTTCTCCCCTGGTTTATCTTCCGGATACCCTCTGCAATATATAACTCGTAATCTTCTGCCCCGGCGTAAAGTGGAGACACTACAGAAAGTAGAAACACTGCAGAAAGGAGTAAAAAGATTAATGAGACATGTAAATACTTCATCAGCGATTCAGCTCCTTCTTTCTTATACCTGTATAGCACACCTTGCAAATCCGGATGCCGGCGCACATGAATTGCAGGCAACAATAGCAGGGTGAATTATTTGTCAGAGATTGTTTCGTCATCCAGATATCCATAGGCACTCTTTCAATGACATTCCGGAAACCTTGACTATGTCAGATTCTAAATAACTTTGATTTATTGAATTTTCTTAATGTTAGTTTTGATAAAGCAAGATCAATGCCTAAGGAAATTCCCTTATATTTCAAAGGTTTTTATTTCTGAGGGAGAAGAAAGACAGAAGGGATTGCATAACCGGCTTCACAAATTATGTAACCGGGTTCATACTCCGCCCATGAATATCCGGATAGAAGCTATCTGGACGGACCTTCATTGGCTGTCACGCCCCCCGACACGATGAATGCCATAACGTCTCCGCTGTCAGCGCTGAGGGGAGCAACCTGTTCTTTCGGCACAATTATGAGATTTCCTGCAAAGTTATATGACTGGGGAAGATATACGGCAACACTGTCTGAAAGCCCTAAATTATGCAGGCTGTCACGAGTTACAAACCCTATAACCTGTATACTGCTTCCCGTCATAAGCGTGACTAAAACGGGTTTGTTAAAACTCTTCTTATCGCCGACAAATGCACCTATCAGGTCTTTTATGGATGTGTATATCATCTTTATGAACGGCAGCCGGGCAAAGGTTCTGTCTACCAGTAGCACCAGTCTCTTTGTCAGGAAATTTGAAGCAATAAATCCCACACCGGTTATTGTCAGTATTGTAACCACAAAACCCACCCCCGGGATACTGAAGCTGAAAAGCCTGTCAATCTTTATAAAAACAACATACACGACATAGACCGTTGCCACCAATGGAACTAAAAACAAAAGACCCTTAAAAAAATACTCAGTGAGTTTCTTCATACTCCCTCCTGATATTATTCGTTACGGTTATTCGGCAATCAGGCCTGCTTACCCCAGGCTGTAGTGATTGGAAAAATCCTCAAGTTTATGGTTTATTCTGACATTACTTCAGACTTTGAGGCAATTACACACACCAGCCCGGCAATGAGATAGCTTGTCGTTTTTCTGTCATTACGGCTATCTTTAAGAAGGATTCCCGACTCGCTTCACTTGCGGGAATGACAAATGACCGTGATTTATACACAAACACTACGTTGTTGCAGAAGTAATAGTATTGAATAATCTTGCTTGAGGATTGACCAGGGGCATAAAGCCCCCGGTCAACAATAGACAGTGGATTAATGGGCTCCGTGAATCAATACCGGGAGACAAAGCACACATACCATTTTCTCTTCACCATTCTGAATGCAGGGAAAATACACTCTCTCCTTATCCGCAGCACCACAGACAAAACACTTTGTTTCCATAATCAGTCCTCCAGTTCGTTTATTTCTTTTACCACCACTTCGGGGTCAACGTTATGCATCGTTGCACCAAAGGCTATTGACTCCACATTGATTCCAGGACACGTAAAGCAACCATTTCCAAAGTACTTCTCAATAACTTTGGTAGCCTCGGGCCTCTCCCTGATTATATCCCCGATTACGGTATCCCTGTTAACTTCTTTCCCTGTCGTTTCCATTTTTTTCCTCCTTCATTTTAATCTTATTCTTATTTTAATGCCTGAAAGGATTTTTTGTTATGATTTAAGTCATACACTTGAGATATTTTTTGCTTAAATTTGACTTTTTGTATTATAGTAATCGTTAATAAAATTAACGAAAATCAGGAATACTTATAGTCTTCTCTCCGATTAAGACACAGAGGGATCCTCGACGGGCCCAAAATCCTGTTTTACGCAACGTGTCATGGGATCGTCTTCCTGCCGTGGTACCTGGCATGCAGGGTTCTAATTTACGCTTAAGATTTAAATGATGTCAGTGTTAATTTTTATATTTGTGTGACGGTTAAAGGTTTGCGAAAATCGGTGTTAAAGATAAAAATCGTTGGACTAACAAAAGACAAGATGTTGATACATCCTGATAAAGCGGCAAAAATTATCGGCCTTATGTCCGGAACGTCTCACGATGGGGTGGACGCTGCGCTGGTAGAGATAATGCCGGGTGACACCACCGGGAATAACGTATCTGCAGACATCATTGACTCGAAAATCAGCATTGAATTGATCAAACACCTTCACTGTCCTTTCAGCAAGTCATTGAGAGAGGAAATACAGGAGGCATTTTCCGGAAACACAGAACATATATGCAGACTGAATTTCAAGCTTGGGGAGGTTTTTGCAAAAAGTGTGCTATCCCTGCTTGATGCTTCCGGCTTAAGCCCCCTGGATGTTGACGCCATAGCCTCGCACGGCCAGACCATCTATCACATCCCGCCTTCAGGCAGGCCATCAAGGAGAAAATCCGGCTCTACCCTTCAGATAGGTGAGGCGTCAATGATAGCAGAAAGGACCGGCATTATGACCATATCTGATTTCAGGACCCGCGATATGGCTGCCGGAGGACACGGTGCACCGCTGGTCCCTTTTGCGGACTATCTTCTCTTCAGAAAAAAAGGGCAGAAGAGGGCTGTATTGAATATTGGAGGCATTGCCAATGTAACACTCGTTGAAGAGAGGATAGACGGCACCATAGCCTTTGATACCGGCCCCGGAAATTCATTGATCGACGAGTCAACAAGATATTACTCATCAGGCAGGCTCTCCTTTGACAGGCATGGCTCTGTTGCAGAATCCGGCCGGCCGGACAAGGGACTACTGAAAGAACTCCTGAAACATCCCTACCTGAAGAAGAGACCACCAAAGACAACCGGGAGAGAGGTCTTTGGTGCAGAGATGGTAAAGGATATTTTCAGCAGATACGGCAGGCTCGCCATCGAAGACGTCCTCTCAACACTGACTCATTTCACGGCAACAAGCATTTACAGGGCAATAATTCCATATGGGCCTGACGAGGTCATTGTAACAGGGGGAGGCACGAAAAACAGGTTTCTCATGAAACTCATCTACGGGATGTTCGAGGCAAAAGATATCTCTGTCAACAACATCTCAAGATACGGAATCCCTCCTGAAGCAAAGGAGGCCGTGAGTTTTGCCCTGCTCGGTTATCAGACCCTGAACCTGCGGCCAGGCAACCTCCCCTCTGCCACAGGAGCGCATAGGAAGGTGATTCTCGGCAAGATAACGCTGCCATAGATATTGTTTTGAGGGACAGGAATTAATGTAAATACCTCTCAGGGTTTTCGGTAATACACCTCATTACAACCTGGGTATCAAAACCCATTCCAGTCAGCCTTCTCGATGACTCAATAACCGTCATACACCCGCCGGAGAGCCTGCCGTCACCCTCTGTTATACCCTGAGACTTCGATAACGTCTGTGTCTGTTTTACCGAATCTGAAACAATAATTATTTTTTCAGGGTTTTTAACCTTGAACACAAGCTCAATCATCTTTGGATGAAGGTGAAAGGGGGCTGCTATCAACTCAATATAAATATCCTTATTCAGGAGTCCAAAGCCTGCAATCCCGGGCTCACGGTGATGAATTCCCCTCATAGCATTGAATAGGTGAGTAATTCCACGTGCCCCTGAATGAAAACCCCTCTCAGCCTCGGCATAAGTTGCATCGGAATGGCCCATACTGACGATGATTCCAATACCGGATATTTTTTTAATCAATACTTCCGCACCCTCAATCTCCGGGGCTATGGTGATAATCCTTATAATATCCTCAAACCCTTCGATCAGTCTTTCAAGGTGGTAATCCCCTGCTTCAAGGAATGCCCGTGCATCAAGGGCGCCGCATTTCAGGGGATTAAGAAAGGGCCCCTCGAGGTTAATACCAGAAATAACGGCACACTCTCCCTCCCCCCTCCGGCATCCCGCCTTCTGCCTCTCCATTGCACTCCTGATTGCAGCCATATTTTCACGCATTACCTCAACAGCAGCAGGGTATACAGCAGGGATGATTTCCGAAACCCCCTGCCGGCCATGAATCTCCGCCATCTTCAGGATATCCTCCGCAGCAGCCGTCCTCGTATCATAACCACCTATACCGTGTGTATGTATATCTACAATCTTCATTAATTCCTTCAGCCTCCAGCCTTCAGTCTTCAGCCTTAAGTTAGTCTTTCCCCTTTACCCTCTTCAACCACCCCACTCAACCCCCTGAAGACAAAAACACCAAAGAGCAGCCCGACAAAAACATATGCGCCTCCCTCAACAAACCTTCCAAACAGGAGCATCCCAAGACCTATGGTAATTCCGTAAATAAATATACACCCATAAAGCCAATCCCTGATAGAAACCTTTAACCCCTTATTCAGATTCTCCGCGTGATGGAGCTTCCCCTCTATCCTCTTCCACCCTGCCCCGCCTACATTGACCTTTCTGTAAAACTCCAGCAGGTGTTTTTCATCAACCGGTCCGGTTAAAAGGGTTACCGTCACCCAGATAAGCGTGGAGAAGAATATTATCAGAAAGAGCTTTTCATAGAACGGAAATCCGGGATGCGCAACATAGATATAGGAAGATATAAGGGTGGATGCCACCATGGCCGAGACTTCACTCCAGGCATTCACCCTCCACCAGAACCAGCGCATGAGGTAAACCAGTCCTGTGCCGCTTCCAAAGGCAATGAGGAATTTAAAGACCTCCACAATCGAGGTGGCATAGTATGTCACAACCGCAGTTATCAGACTGAAGACGAGTATGGAAATCCGTGTCACTGTTATGTAATGTTTTTCCGAATTGTCCCTGTCGACGAACCTCCTGTAAAAATCATTGATGAAATACATGGATGAAAGGTTCAGATAGGTGCTGAGGGTGGACATGAATGCAGCAAAAAAAGACGCTATCATGAGCCCCCGGACACCCTCGGGAAGCAGGTCAACCACCATCATCGGATAAACGGACTCGTGGTCCGTCACAGCGGGATAAAGTATGAGAGAGGCGACTGCCGCCACTATCCAGGGCCATGACCTGAGCGCATAGTTTGCAATATTAAAATACAGGGTTGCTCCGACAGCATGTTTTTCGTCCTTGCATGAAACCATCCTCTGCACAATCACCCCGCCTCCATCAGACGAATACTTGGACCACCAGCTCATGCCCATATAGGCGATAAACATCAGCACAGGCAGGCTGAAAAACCCGTTGTCAAGGGGTGGAAAAAAATCCGTATAATGCTGCCCGCTTCCGTAGATGGAATCTATCCTTGATGTGAGCATATTCAGCCCTCCTACCTTGTCAACAGCAAAGTATGCAATGAGCACAGCCCCTATCATGGCAATGATAAACTGGAGAAAGTCTGTAACTACTACCCCCCAGTAACCGGACATCAGGGAGTAAGCTATGGTTATTCCGCTTGATATGAAGATGGCCTGCCACTTGTTCCAACCCATGGTGACATCGAGTATCTTTACCATGGCAAGGATTACCTGTGCCTTTATGATCGTGTGAATGAAAACGGAAAAATATATCGCCTTAAACCCCCTCAGGATCGAGGCAGGCCTTCCGGAGTAACGCATCTCTGTAAGCTCCACATCCGTCATCACCCCGGCAGACTTCCATAGTTTTGCAAAGACCGCAACAGAGAGCATACCGCTTATAACAAAACACCACCATTGCCAGTTTTCGTAAATACCCTGGGAACGAACAAGCCCTGTAACATAAAGGGGCGTGTCTGATGAGAACGTAGTGGCAACCATTGAAGTCCCTACAAGCCACCACGGGAGATTTCTCCCTGAAAGAAAAAACTCCTCGGTATTTGAGGATGCCTTTTTGGTAAAGTAGAGCCCGAGCACAAGGGACATAAGCATATATGCAATTATAATTATCCAGTCAATCCAGGTTATTCTCATAGCTCTATATCAACAGGGAGTTTTCCCTTAAAATCCAACTCACCCTTCAAACATCTGACAACAGAACGTTGTGCCTGCCCGGTCACGCTATAGGCGGCAATCAGCATATCAGCCTCTGAAAAATGCCTGAGCACATAAGGGCTCCCAAATGAAACCACTATGGACTTTTTCGACCTTTTGATGAGTTCCTTTATCCTGTCCTTCTCCGCCTCCCCAATACCCGAACTCCCCTTCCATGCAGCAATGCTGCCGAAGACGGCAAAAATCACTGTATTAAACCCGGCTATCTTATCCCCTTCCGATTCTTTTATATTAAACACCTGCACATCATTGCCTGAAAAGTTCCTCAAAGGAGATGCCTCTCCATATCCTTCATCCCCGGCAAAAACAACACAGGTCTCACTTGCATCCTTAACCGGCAATACTCCGGGGCTTCCTTTCACAAGGGTTATGGACATACCGGTAATCTGTGATGACAATACGGCATGTTCCCGGTAATCGACTCCCCTCTTTCCCCCCTTCTTCAACTTCATCCTGACACTCAGTATCCGGTCCACAGCCGCATCTACCTGACCCTCGTCAAACGCTCCTGCTTTAATAGCCGCCGCAAGCTCTCCGACAGTCAAATCAGCATCTGCAGGGTGGAGCAGTATATCCACCCCTGCATTAATACACCTTGCCGGGATATTGGCGACATCCTGAAGGGCGTCCATGCTGAGGGCGTCTGTCAGGATAAGGCCGTCAAAGGAAAGCTCGTTTCTCAAGAGGCCGGTTATTATCCTTTTCGACAGCGTTGCAGGCACTGGGTCAATTGCCGGAACACTGAGATGTCCCACCATGATGCTGCTTACCCCTGCATTAACGGCCTCCTTAAATGGCAGGATATCCGTCTTCATCAGGTCCCTGAAGGGTTTATTTATCACAGGAAGTGAGATGTGGGAGTCTGTGATCGAATCACCATGGCCGGGGAAATGTTTGGCACAGCTTATGAGTCCTGCACCCTCAAGTGTCTTAACGTATTCCGAGCCGAACCAGGCCACAGTCCCGGGAGAATCGGAAAAAGCCCTTGTACAGATAATGGGATTATCCGGGTTCTGATTCACATCAAGCACAGGGATTAGAGGCATGTTTATCCCGATATCCATCGCCTCATCAGCTATCGCCTGCAAAGCCTTTTTCAAAATTGCAACGTCTTTGGGGTCCTCTCTGTCAATTGCTGCCGCCATGGCCATCTGGGGAGGGAACCCCGTAGCCCCTGTAACCTGCTGCCCCACTCCCTGCTCAATATCAGAGGCCATTAAGAGGGGTATCTCCGACAGGGACTGGATTTTATCAATAAACCCCTTTAGATCATCCCTCCTGCCCCCAAATATTATGAACCCGCCAATCCCTTTCCGGACAAGTTCAAACATCCCATGCTGATATATCCTTGAGCTGAGCCGTTCTCCGTCAAGCCTGCTGATGATGAGTTGATACAGTTTCTGCTCTAATCCGTGCACAGGACATTATAAACTACAGGGGAAGGAGAATTAAACTCTCAGAGTGAGCAAAGCGCATAGCGTTCAAGGATACAACGCAAAGGGCAAAGGGCATAGCG